>JBAPRX010000223.1:0-2018 GCA_049281335.1 Promineifilaceae bacterium (SeqCode) | reverse complement strand
CCTCATCACCTATCTCTATACCGAAGGCCAGGTGGGTCAAAAAGTAACCCTGACCATTCTCAGAGACGGCGAAGAACGCAATGTTGAAGTAACGCTCCAGGCCCGGCCCCAATCCAATACGTCTTCTTCCAATCAAGGCGTTTCCACTCAAGAAGGAAACGGCAATGCCTGGTTAGGGGTTAGCGGCGTTACGCTCAACAGTGATCTGGCCCAGGAAATGGATCTTAACCAAAACCAGGACGGCGTCCTGATCGAGCTAATTGAACAGGGCAGTCCAGCCGACGATGCGGGTTTACATGGCAGCTATAAACCGGCCACCATCAATGGCGAGCGCATCCTGGTTGGTGGCGACGTCATCATCAAAGCTAACGGCGAAACGATTCACAATACCCAGGATATTCAAGCCGTCCTCAACCAGTCCAAGCCTGGTGACAATCTCGACTTGACCGTCCTCCGCAACGGCCAGGAACAGGAGATAAGCCTGACTCTCGGCGAGCGCGGCAACTAGAGAAGAGTATTAGTTGATTGGATTGATTGTCTGACCTGCGGTCAGAATGGTGATTGGTTGAGTATGCCCAATCAACCAATCACCAATTACCCAATTACCCAATCAACTCAATTACCCAATTACCCCTAAAAGGAGGATAAAACCATGAAACGCTTCTTCTTAACGACTCTATCTGTTTTTGTTGTTCTATTCTTCGCCGGACACAACGGCACAGCCCATGCCCAGAGCGGAGACCCCGTCCTTCCCCCGCTGGCAATACACACTGAATATCCCTCCGAAGTGGTCGGCATTGGTGAAAATGTCACCATCAACTTGAAACTGGAAACCGGTACGGCCGCTCAAGTCGTCCAGTTGGCGGTAGAGGATTTACCTGATAGCTGGACGGCCGATTTCAAGGGCGGCTCCCACATGGTCCATTCTGTCTATGTCCAGCCCGACACCCCCTCCTCAGTAGATTTGAAGGTCTCGATGCCCACAGCAGTCGAAGCCGGAACCTATGACTTTCTCGTGCGGGCAACAGGCAGCCACACTGAATCCAGCCTGCCGCTTGAGATTACTGTTGAACAAAAGCTGCCACCCAGCTTGAGCCTCACTGCCGACTTACCCGTTCTACGAGGCAAGCCGGATGGCACATTTCGTTACAACGCCACCCTGAAAAATGAAGGGGATGACGATCTCAACGTTGACCTGACGGCCGAAACCCCCTCCGGCTTTTCAGTCACCTTTACATCAGGTGGGCAGGACGTCACCACCCTGCCCCTGGAAGGAAACAGCACCAAAACTCTCACCATTGAAGCGGCTCCTCTTTTCAAAGTAGCAGCCGCCGATTACCCGATTGCCGTTCATGCCCAGGCTGGTGAAGCCGCCACCGAATTAGACCTGATGGCCGAAGTCGTTGGACAGGCTGATCTGGAGTTGACCACACCCGACGGACGTTTATCTGGGGAGCTTCCATCAGGTAAGGAAACGGCCGTCAGTCTGGTGCTGCGTAATACCGGATCGGCCGCAGCCGAAGCTGTCAGCATGAGCGCAACCGTGCCGACCGGCTGGACAGTCACCTTTGACCCGGCGGAAGTCGCCGAATTGGCTCCGAACAGCCAGGCCGATGTCGTCGCCCACATTCAACCGGCCGACAATGCCATCTCCGGGGACTATGCCCTAACCCTCAAAGCCCAGCCCAAAGACAATGCCATCCAATCGGTGGATTATCGGGCAACGGTACAAACCTCAACGTTGTGGGGCATTGGCGGAGTCGTTTTGATCGCAGTTGCGGTAGCCGTTGTCGGCCTGGCGGTCACTCGCTTCGGCCGTCGTTAAGGAGGGCTGCACCATGAACGAGAATGTCATTCAAGCAACCGGCCTGACCAAGAAGTACGGCGCTTTTACGGCCGTTGACCACATTGATCTGACCGTTTATCCCGGCGAAGTCTATGGCATGTTAGGGCCAAACGGCTCCGGCAAAACAACGACCATTCTCATGCTGCTGGGTCTGACCGAGCCAACGTCCGGT
>JBAPRX010000222.1:0-13215 GCA_049281335.1 Promineifilaceae bacterium (SeqCode) | reverse complement strand
TTCTCATCCTCAGTTGGATACGAAAAAGGATTGCCCCGGTTGGTTGTTCCCAGAATTGTTCCGCCCAGGAGGGTGATGCCCCGAACGGCCTCCCGATCCAGCGTTATTAGGCCGCCGTCGGGGAAATTATCCGGGACGAGGAGGCCGTTGTAGCCATCTCGAATACCAAAACATTCCCACCCTCGATTGAGCGCCGCAAGAACGGCCGAACGAATCACAGCATTCAACCCCGGTGCATCCCCCCCACCGGTCGTAATCGCAATACGTCTATTGGTCATAACACAAAATCCTTATCTGATTGGTCATTGAGTCATTTGGTAATCTTATTACACTATCCATAAATATAATAAGTTCTTTGCAAACGCACGGCAATTTGGACTTGTAAAAGCTGTTGAAGGAAGCCGAGGAATGAAATTCCCCGGCTGAGACAAAAAACCAGCTAAAGCAGGTTGAAAAACCACTTTTTGAGTGCGCTTTAGCGTACTTTTTATAACAGCCGTTGGTTTTCAACCATCGGCAATTAGCCCAACCAACGAATATGCGATTACCCTAGCCATTGAATTTTGTTAGTTCAGAAATTAATCAAGTAAAAGAGGCGAAACCAATAAGCAGGGGTCATTCCGAGTGCAACGAGGAATCTTTCTAGTTCCGAAGCCTGAAAGATTCCTCCCATACGGTCGGAATGACACAAGGATAGCTTTTCGTAATTATTACCTGTTTTATTGTTTAAACTACAATATTCAGTGGCTGACTATGTTATAATTAATCAATGCTTACCCAACTCCAACAGAAGCAAATCCACACCCTGACGACGTTTGACCGACAAACTGACCCCAACACGGCATCCCAACAACAAAACGGCAATATCAGTTTACCGGTGGATGCCAGACGCTCAGACTCCCCTTTCGTCGAAAGAGTCTGGTACAGTCGTAGTGATGTCGCCCGTCCATTCGTCTCCGTGGCCGAAAGTCACTGGGAAATCGTCATCACCAAATACGGCCGTAGCACAATCTTGACGGTACGCGGCCCGCAGACACAGGCAACAAATGCCTATTGTCCGCCGAACAGAGAATTTATTGGGATTGTCTTCAAGGTTGGCGTATTCATGCCCAAATTTCCCGTGAAAATGGTACGAAACCGCCAGGATTTGCACCTGCCGCAAGCGGGAAGTAACTCCTTTTGGCTGGATAGTTCGGCCTGGGAATTCCCCACCTTTGAAAACGCGGACACATTTATCAACCGCCTGGTACGGGAAGAATTACTTGTTGAAGACCCTATCATTGAAATGGCGCTGCGAGGACGGCCGACACCCATGTCTCCCCGCACCATACAACGACGATTCCTACAAGTGACCGGACTAACCCAAAACAGCATCTTTCAAATTCAACGAGCGCGTTATGCAACCAATCTGTTAATACGGGGGGTATCCATCCTTGATACAGTGGAACAGGCCGGGTATTTTGATCAACCACATATGACCCGCGCCCTTAGCAGCTTAATGGGACAAACACCCGGTCAAATCTTCACCAGAAACACCAATAAGCCCATGTCGTTATTATACAAGACACCACCTTTTTAATGGTTTATGCTGTATCCAACTATAAGAACCTACAAAAGGAGACAGACACATGAGAAAAATTAACGCTGCCTTATTTATTACCCTTGATGGCGTTGTAGAAGCCCCAGGTCCGGTGGATACGACCCTGCCGGAAAAACGCGGTTGGTCAATGCCATTCACAGACGATGAAGTTGGGCAGATAATTGGTGCCAGCATGATGGACAGCGACGCAATGTTGTTAGGTCGTATTACCTATCAGGGTTTTGCAGCCTTCTGGCCTAACGTGCCGGAGGAAGACCCATTCGGCCAAATCATGAATAACCGGACCAAATACGTGATTTCTACCACGTTGGACAAGGCGGAGTGGAAGAATTCACACCTCATCAAAGAAGATATAGTCGCGGAACTCAGCAAGTTGAAACAGCAGCCCGGCAAAGACATCAGCATCGTCGGCAGCGGAACTCTAACCCGATCCCTGATCGAAGCCGATCTCGTTGACGAGCTTCAACTCATGCTTTGCCCGGTCGTATTAGGTGTCGGAAAACGCCTTTTCGACGATACCCACTTTACTAAATCAATGAAGGTGCTAGAGGTAAAATCTTTCAATTCAGGCATGATCTACCTGCGATTGCAGCCTAAGAAGAAAGCGTAAGCTCATTTTGGAATGATGTGAGGATGGTTTATTACGGGCGTACTTGAGGAAGGGCGGAACTTGCAAGGCGGTTGGCAAACGTGGTGGCGGCGAGTGGTGCTCTGGGGCTTCCACCTCCTCTATAACCAGTTGGCCTGGACTTACGATCTGGTTAGTTGGCTGGTTTCAATGGGCCAATGGCGAACCTGGCAGCAGGCAGGACTGCCCTTCCTCATCGGCCGTTCCATTCTCGAACTCGCTCACGGCCCCGGCCATCTGCTGATTCAACTAAAATCGGCCGACTTCCACGTCACCGGCTTTGACCTTTCCCCTTATATGGGCCGCATGGCCCAGCAGCGACTCCGTAATGCCGGTCTGGATGTGCCGCTTGTACAGGGGCGGGCAGAAATGCTGCCCTTTGGTTCGGCCGTTTTCGACAGCATTCTCGCCACCTTCCCCGCCCAATTCATCGTCATGCCCGAAACACTGGCCTCGCTCCACCGCGTTCTGCGCCCCAACGGGCGGCTGGTCATCGTGCCAGAGGCCAGATTGACCGGGCATGGCCCCGTTCACCGGTTCGTCGAATTTCTTTTTGCCATTACCGGCCAACGACAAGCCGAAACTGACGCGCACGCCCCATCTGACTTATGGCAGCGTGCCAGAGAACGCTTTGAAGCCGCTGGTTTCACCATTACAACCGAACAAGTTACCCAGGAGAGGAGCATTGTCACTGTTGTCGTTGCCCAGAAAGCTGTTGCTGGTATACAATGACCCTATGATTGAAGAAGTAGCGATAACTGAAAAAGAAAAGAGAGAGGTTGCTCCCTCGGAACGGCCGTCCTCCATAACTGACCAGACCTTGCTCCTGATCGTCACGGCTGGTGTCATCCTCCTCGACCACCTGACCAAGCTGTTCATCGAGACCTGGCTGCCCCTCAACACAAGCTGGGCGCCCTGGCCCGAATATGCCCATTTGTTGCAGATAACCCATGTCAGCAATACTGGGGCTGCCTTTGGGCTTTTTCCAACCGGCAGCAATCTCTTCATGCTCGTTGCCATCCTGGTAGCCGGGATCATCATCGTTTACAACTACCGCCTGCCATCGGGCCATTTCCTTTTTCGTATTGCTCTCGGCTTACAGTTGGGTGGGGCGTTGGGCAATCTTGTTGACCGCTTTCGGCTGGGACACGTCACCGATTTCCTCGACGTTGGCCCCTGGCCCGTCTTCAATCTGGCCGATGCCTCAATTGTGGCTGGCGTCATCATCCTGGCCCTTCTGATGTTTCTGGAAAGTCGGGAAACGGCCGAAGACAACGACCCACAGCCTCTTCTTGACGAAAATCCCAGGCTCATGCACGAACGGGAACGCCCCGTTGTCGTTGAATCCCCTATAGCCGGTGATATGGACGGCTGGGCTGACAATCCCGACATCCTTCGGAATGACTGAGGAAGCCCTCCTCTTAACGTTAGAACGACCGGGGGAGCGGCTCGACAAAGCATTGGCGGAAAAGCTGCCAGCATTTTCCCGCGCCCAAATACAAAAAATGATTCGAGAG
Organism: Promineifilaceae bacterium (SeqCode); assembly: GCA_049281335.1. Taxonomy (GTDB): domain Bacteria; phylum Chloroflexota; class Anaerolineae; order Promineifilales; family Promineifilaceae; genus JAKEFB01. The sequence continues at coordinate 9,470 of JBAPRX010000222.1, read as the reverse complement.
GGGCAGATTCGGATAGATGGATCGGCCGTCAAAGGCAGCCTGCGTCTTTCTGGCGGCGAGCGTGTGACCGTTGCCATTCCCCCTGTTGAAGAAACCGACCTCATCGCCCAGCCTATCCCGCTGGACATCTTGTATGAAGATGACGACCTTATCCTGGTCAATAAACCAGCCGGTATGGTCGTTCATCCCGCCATCGGACACGAAGCGGGAACTCTGGTCAATGCTGTTTTAGCCCACTGCCCCGACCTGCCCGGTATTGGCGGCGAACGGCGGCCCGGCATCGTCCACCGCCTGGACAAAGACACCTCTGGCCTGATCCTGGTTGCCAAAAACGACCACGCCCTTCGCTTCCTACAGGCTCAATTTAAGAAAAGAACGATTGAAAAAATCTATCTGGCTTTGAGCGAAGGCCACTTTTCGGCGGGGGAAGCGTTGATTGACGCCCCAATCGGCCGTGATCCCCGCAACCGCAAGCGCATGGCCGTCATCCCGCCCAACGCCTCCGCCCGCTCCCGTCCTGCCCAGACCAGAGTGCGGCTCTTAGATTACTATGGCAGTTATTCTTTGTTAGAATGCCGTCCCCTGACCGGTCGAACCCACCAAATCCGCGTTCATCTGGCCTTTGCCGGGTATTCCATTGTCGGCGACCAGATATACGGCCGTCGCAAACAAATCCTTGCTCTCTCCCGCCACTTTCTCCACGCTGCCGGACTGACCTTCAAACGGCCGTCTGACGGCCGAGAAATGTCTTTCCGCTCCGACCTCCCCCAAGAACTGAAGGAACTATTGGATACGTTGAGTGGAAATACAATAAAGGTGGTTGGGCAAACAGATGAAAATTGAGCCTACAATGGTCCTTGATGCCCGGCTTGCTGAACCGGCTGATCTTCCTGTTGTGATGGAAATTTTGGCAGAAGCGGCCGAATGGCTAACAGAACAGGGGATTGATCAATGGCCTTCACCACCCAACGAACATTGGCAGCGCCGTATGATGGAGGCTATAAAACGGGAGGAAGTCTATACGTTTGGGATTGTCAAGAACCGGTTCGGCATTGCCCGTTTTACCTGGTCTGATCCGTATTGGCCGGACGACGGGCTGGCCGGTTATGTGCATTCAATGGCAATACGGCCGAAGATGCACGGCCAAGATGTAGGCCGCACCATTCTATCCTGGGCCATCATCAAGGCCATGCGGCAGAAAAAACAGTTCTTACGACTTGATTGTCTTGCGAAAAACGGCCGTTTGCGCCGCTACTACGAGGACCAAGGCTTCCTATATCGAGGTGAATATATTGACCGCGACTATGTAGCCGCGCTCTATGAAAAGCCCATTCCCCTGCAAGTTCAAAAATAACTACTTCTGAATTGAAACTGTTACTGATGGTCGTCCTCTGAAGGTCGCTTCCCCACCGGCAGGGAAATATAAAAAACGCTTCCCTTTCCAACTGTACTTTCACACCACGCCCGACCCCCATGCCGTTCCGCAATAGATTTCACCAACGCCAGCCCCAAACCTGATCCCTTAACCACTTCCGCTCCCCGCTGCGGCACCCGGTAGAACTTCTCATACAACCGAAGCTGCTCTTTCTTTGGGATGCCGGGGCCATTATCCCGAACACTGATAATGATTTCGCTTCCTTCGGTCGTTGCATCCAGAATGACCTGGCCGCTGTGTGGCGCATACTTGATAGCATTGTTGACATAGTTGGTAATTGCCTGCCGGATCAGAGAAATATCGCCTCGAATTGGCGGCACACGGCGGCTGTCGCCCGTTACGATCAGATCAATCCCCTTTAATTGGGCCGGTTGGTGATATTCTTCGATGATGCTGGTTAGCACTTCCATGATTCGGAACTTGCTAACAACCAGATCGATCCCTGCTTCCAAACGGCCGAGATCAAGCAGATCGTTGATCAGCGAGGACATCTGCTCAATGCCGTTTAGAATCTTATCAACATATTCCTGCTGTTTGTCGTTCAGATCCCCCACCATTGGCATCATGGTGGCATACCCCCGCATGAAAGTCAGCGGGCTGCGAAGGTCGTGTGAAACAGTCGCCACAAACTCTGACTTCATTTCATCCACTTCCTTCAAATAGGTAATATCGCGCAATACGGCAACCCGCCCCATCATCTGGCTGTCATTGCTAAAGATTGTTGAAGCGCTGGCATAAAGAACAATGCCATCCTGAATTGGAATCTCCAGATCCCGTGTCCGTTCCGAAGTGCTTGCCAGGGCTTCAATGAGTCGTTTTGACTTGATGACCGCCTTCATAGGACGGCCGACAGCTTCGTTGGCCTTCAAATTAAAGAACCGTTCCATCGCCGGGTTAATCAATAAAATATGCTCGGTGGGGTCGGTCACGATCACTGCATCGGCCGTACTTGCCAGAACGGCCGCCAACCGCCGCCTGCCCCCTTCGGCCGTTGCAAACAGACGGGCATTATCTACCAATACCGACGCCTGACTGGTAATCGTTTGCAGAAAATCCAATTCGGTCTGGTCAAAGACATGGGCCTGCCGGTACGCGAGCCAGAAAACGCCCTGGAACTGTTTGTGAGTGTTCAAGGGGATCGTCACGAGGGCTTTGATCGGCAGCAACCGCTGCTGCTTCGGATCAAGCTGGTTGCTAACCTCATCCGGCGTGGGGAGCGTGACAACCGATTTGTGGCGGGCTAACGACATGATCTGGCGATCAAAGTTGCTCATGATTTCGCTGGCCGGCCCTTCGCCGTACATCAGGGGCTGTCGGCCGCTGTGATTCAGCACCACCACCCGCGCCCCACTCGCGCCTGTCCGTCGCAAGGCTGCCTGTAAGATGGAGGGCATTCCCTGATTAATGTCAACAGTGGAAGAAACTTGTTGGCTGACCTCTAACAGCAGGCCAAGTTCGTCCAGCCGTTGTTTCAGAGACACCTGCATTTGCCGGAAAGCCTGCCCCAAATGGCCGATTTCATCGTTGCCCTGGGGCGAGATTGGCGTATTCAGGCTGCCTCCGGCAATGCGCTTGGACGCAACAGCCAGTTCGGTTAGCGGCCCGGTGATGCTGCGGCCGACAAAATAAAGATAGGCAACAAAGAGGAGCATCGCAATGACGACGACGATAACGAGGCCACTCGAAATTTGAATGGCCGTTTCCAGAATCACTTCATAGGGAACGGTAATCACTACTGTCCAGGGATGGTCTGGCCCCTTTTGATAGTAGACGACCTCACGGCTGTTGGTATTTCCACGCAGTCCTAGATAGGCGCTTCCGATCATATCGGCCGTGCCATCAATCCGATCTGGCGGCGATTCGGGTGGTTCCCAGGTTGTCATCAAACGGCTCTTATCCGGGTGGGCAATGATCTGAGATTGTTCATCAACAATGAACCCTTCTCCCTCGCCCAGCGTATTCTGTAACCCGGCTGCCAGCACTTGCAGCGAAATATCGGGAACACGGCCGATCAAAACCGCATCCGTCTTACTATTTCCATTCTCGACTGGCACAACGAAGCTGATGACGAAGCTGCCGTCATTAAGTTGTTGGGCAGGGCTGACAAAAGGTGCACCCGACTCAAAGGCGCTGTCGGCTGCCGTCTCTTCCATATTGGTCAGGGAAAGGTCATCGGCCTCATTATTATCCGGGTAAATAGTATCGATCTCGCCGGGTTCATGCTCCAGAATAAGCTGACGATAGTTCGTGCCAACTCTGAAAATTTGCATCAGGAGTTCCTCATCATCTTTCGGGTCGCCGGTCAAACGGGTGCCGTTTTCCGAGAGAAGCTGCTGCCGTTCTGCCCTGAAGGGCATAATCATTGCAGAAACTGATTGGGCATCATTTGCCATTTGTTCTACTGCCAGGTCAATAGATACATTGACCGCCAGATTAAAGCCGACAATGACCAGGGTGCTGATCAGGATAAAGGCGAAAAGGAGAAAAGACGCAATCAGACGGTTGTTCAGACTGCTGCTTGCCGGAGCCGGAACCAAAGGTTCTTCCGCCTGGCGAAGCTGGGGCAAGCCGGCAAGCACCAATGTCGTTACAAGTCCGGCTAGCAGACCTTCGATGAGATAAGGGAGGAAAAAGGCTTTCGCCGTGGAGATGGCCAGATCAAAAGCGGCCAGATTACTGGCGCTTGCCTCGGCGTAGGCTCTGGTGGCAATGGCAACGAGTGGGACCACTAACAGAAGGGCCAGAATACTGCTGATAACAGGGCGGCGAAGCCATTTGTAGGCTCGGCCGTTGTATCTTTGTCGGATCAGGGTGGCGGCGATAACGGCCGCAAAAGCAAAATGGAAGGGATCGAAGTATTGGTGACTTTGCCAGAAGGAACGGCCGATGCCGCTGCAAAAACCGACGATAAGCGCGGCAGCCGGGTTGATCAAGGCTCCTGCAATCACAAAAGGAACTGCCCCAAAGGGAACCAGAAAGGCAGCCGGGTTTTGGGCGCTTGCCAGGGGAGGGAGCTGGTTCTCCGGCGTCAGGGCAAAGGGGAAAAGTTGGCTCGCGGCAAAACTCGTCAGGCTCAATCCGACAACAAAAAACCACTGTCGTGCGGAAAGCGTCGAAAATTGGGTACGATATTTGAATAAGGCGGCAACAAACAGTAAGCTGTAAAGCGCAAGTACAAAAAAACCAAAAACGCGCTCTGGAGGGACTAAATTTGGCACACTGCTTGCCCCCCAAAAATCAAAGGGCATAACAACCTCTTATGATTGAAACGTGTTCTGACGAGCGGCAGAATTATAGCATGGGCAACAGACCATCGCAATGACATAAAATTTGTCAATTAGACCGTTGTAAATTATCATTCCTCCTGGCTCCATTTCTATAGTGATAGTAACAGCTTATACTTGGATTTTTGTCATTTTCTATGGTTAGCTGCGAGTAGCTTGAAAACAATGGTCTTTAGAGCCGTTATGAAAGTAGCCATTTTATGGATTCGCGTCGTTTTACCTATTCTGTACTTATTGGGATTATCTTACTCACCTTGCCTTGTTACTGTCTTGGTGTAATTGCATACTCACTAGCTCCTGGGCCAGACACTATTCCAACCTTGCCCGAACCGGCTGTGACGTCAACCCTGCTTTCTACCGTTGAAGGAGTTCCTGCGACCTTCACAATTGTCCCAACATTTCCGGTTTTTGTAACTGAAACACCAGGTGTGGCGACTGCGACCTTGCCAGCCACGCCGCAGCAGTTTCAGACTGCAACATTCACACCGGGATTTACGCCGTCCATAACCCCAACCCCATCTTCCACGCCGACAGAAACGCCGACGTTTACTCCAACACCAACCGGGACCGCAACTGAAACAGCGACCCCAACAACAACCGCCACTAATACGGCCACAGCAACCGCGACCACTACCCCAACCCCGACAGAGACAAATACGCCAACCTCTGCCCCGGTCCCAACATCCACCCCAACCGCAACAAATACACCCCCCGCGACCAATACCCCAACCGCAACACCTACCCCCACAGTGACACCGCTTATTATCGTAGAGACTCAGACTCCCACCCCGACTTTAGAGGAAGGTTTTAATTAAGATGTTAGATTCGTTTAAGTTGTTAAAGAAATTAGTCGAAACGCCTGGCCCTTCCGGTTATGAGAACCGGATTGCGGCCGTTGTGAAAGAGACCTGGGAGCCGCTGGTTGACGAAATTGAGGTTGATCGAATAGGCAGCCTCATTGCCGTCAAGCGCGGCACCGGCCCCGAACCGCGTCCCCGCCTGTTACTGGCGGCTCACATGGATGAGATCGGCCTCATCGTTACTCAGATTGAGCGCTATCCCGACAGTGATGCTGGCAGTGGTTTCCTGCGTGTTAGCAGCATTGGCGGCGTGGATATTCGCCACCTGTATGACCAGACGGTTGTCGTTCATGGCTCCAAAGGAGACGAACAAGACCTGGTCGGTATTTTAGGCGCATTGCCAGAATCATATTTAGCTGAAGAGCGACGAAGTAAGCCTTTTGGCTATGACGAACTGGTTGTGGATGTTGGTTTGCCGGTAGCGAAGGTCGAAGAATTGGTAGCTGTCGGAGACTTTATCAGCTTCAGGCAGCCCATGAGAAAGTTGTTGAATAAATGGGTGACTGGAAAATCAATGGACAACCGGACCTCGGTAGCGGCAGTGACAATCTGCCTCGACTATCTGGCAACCCGGCAGCACGCCTGGGATATTGTTGCCGTTGCCACTGCTCAAGAAGAGACGGCGCTGTTGGGCGCGTTTACCAGCGCCTATGCTCAAGCGCCGGATGCGGCGGTTGCGATTGATGTTACGTTCGGCAAAGGGCCGGGCGCATCGGATCCCCTGATTTCCTCTATGGGCGGCGGTCCAACTGTAGGATTCGGCCCCAATGTTCACCCTGGTATGTACAAAGGGTTGAAAGATGCTGCCGCAGCCCTGGAAATGAAAGTACAGGATGAACCACATTCCAGAGGAAGTGGCACTGATGCTTATGGTTTACAAATTGCCAGGGAAGGCATTCCAACCGGACTGGTGGGTATCCCGCTCCGCTATATGCACACCATGGTGGAGACGGTGGACTTGAAAGATGTGGAGCGAAGCGGCCGTTTGCTTGGCGAATTTGCTGCTCGACTGGACGAGAATTTTATCGAGGAACTGGCCAAGGCCATGACTGAGTAAGGTAGGACTGTTCGATATGAATGAACTGTTGAAACAATTAACCGAGGCCGTTGGTGTCTCCGGGGAAGAAAAGGAAGTACGGAAACTGATCCTGGATCTGATTTCCGACCATGTTGATTCGTCACACATTGACGCGATGGGCAACCTGATCGCTACCAAAAACGGAACGGGGGAGATGGATTGGACCGTGATGGTGGATGCTCATATGGATGAGGTTGGCCTGATGATAACCGAAGTAGACAGCAACGGCGCTTTCCAATTTGTAGGCGTTGGCGGCTTCAATGACCGCGCTTTGCTGGGAAAGGTTGTCCAGGTTGGCAGCAAGAAGTTAACCGGCGTGATCGGCGCACGGCCGATTCACCTGCTAGACAGATCGCAGCGAGATTCCGTTGTAAAGATGAAAGATATGCGCGTTGACATCGGTGCGGCCAGCAAAGAGGCGGCCAGTAAGAAGCTCAAACCGGGTGACCGGGCTGCATTCCTGACCGAATACCAGGAGCTGGGCGACATGGCTATTGGCAAAGCTTTTGATGATCGGGCCGGTTGTGCCGCCCTGATTGAGCTTTTGCGCCGCGATCCCTACCCATTTAACCTTGTCGCTGCCTTCACTGTTCAGGAGGAGGTCGGGTTGCGTGGGGCCAGGGTTGCCGGCTATGCTGTTAAACCCAATGTAGCGCTGGTTCTGGAATCTACCCCCGCTTATGATTTGCCCAATGAACGGGATGTCAGCCCGAATGTTGTTTTGGGTAACGGCCCTTCGATCTATGTTATGGATTCGGTGACAATACAAGACCCCCGGTTGGTGTCGCACATCACGCGAACGGCCGCTGCCAATAACATCCCGTTTCAGATTCGACGACCGGGTGGCGGTGGAACCAACACCGGTGTCATCCAACGGGCCGGGCCGGGCGTTCCGGCGGCAACTATTGCCACTCCGGCGCGTTACATCCACGCTCCTGTCTCTATGATAAATTTGAACGATTTTGACAACGTAGTTAAGCTGGCCGAAGCCACCCTGCGTGGCCTTTCGCCGGATATTTTTGCTTGAGGATATTATGATTGAGTTAACAGAGAAATTAGTTGGCGCTTATGGGCCATCGGGATTTGAAGAAACGATCCGTGAATTGATCCGGGAAGAAGTTGCTCCCTATGCTGATGAACTGTCGGTAGACCCGATGGGCAGCCTGATTGCCTTAAAAAAGGGGGACGGCAGCGGTTTGAAGGTGATGATCGCCGCCCACATGGATGAGATCGGGGTGATGGCTACCCATATCACCGAAAAGGGCTTTCTACGCTTCACCAATATTGGCGGCGTCTTTCCTCACAATTTGATGGGGGCCAGAGTCCAGTTTGCCAATGGCACGATGGGTGTTGTCTACAGCGAGAAGCTGGATAGCTGGAAGAAGATTTACGGCCTTGACAAACATTATATTGATGTTGGAGCCAGCAGCCCGGAAGACTGCCCGGTGGAAGTTGGCGCGGCAGCCGGTTTTGTTCGGCCGTTTATGGTGCAAGGCTCTCGAATGACCTCCAAAGCAATGGACGACCGCATTGGCTGTGTTGTTGGAATCGAAGCCTTGAAGCAGCTTTCTGAAACGCCTCACGATGTCTACTTCGTGTTCAGCGTTCAGGAAGAGGTTGGCACACGTGGTGCGGCATCGGCCGCCAACGGGCTGGAAGCGGATGTTGGTATCGCGTTGGATGTGACTGGAACCGGCGATACCCCGGAAGGCAACACGATGGCCGTCAAATTGGGCGGCGGCCCGGCTATCAAGGTGAAGGACGGCGGCATGATCGCCCACGCCGGACTGGTAAAATTGATGCGCCAGCGGGCCGAGGAAGCTGATATGGCGTACCAACTGGAAGTGCTGACAGGTGGCACAACGGATGCCCGTTCCATGCAGGTTGCCGGGCCGGGCTGCGCCGCCGGGTGTATCTCCATCCCCTCCCGCTACATCCACAGCCAAAGCGAGACAGTAGACATTGGCGATGTCGAAGGCTGTGTTAACCTTCTTCTAGAGATCCTCCGTAAACCAATAGAGTTATGATAGGATTGATTACGTAGACAGGTGATTTGCTTGCTTAAATGCAACCACAATCTTAGAGGTGCCAGGAGCTTGTTAAGTTGTGAATTATTTCATTCACCTCTGAAACAAGCTGTCTGGCACCTAAATAGTTAACCTGGATTAAAGGAAACGATCATGAAAACTTATCACTTCAACAAAGTGGTCGAAAAGGATGGATCTATCCGTTTATCGGGTCTTCCACCCCATCAGGAAGTGGAAGTTGTTATCCTTGAACGGGAAGGATTGTCCAGGGAAATGCAAGATTGGTTAAGCGATATTCGCTCTCGCCATCCACTTGCCAAAATGAGCAGAGAAGAGATTTTAGAGGTTCTTCGCACAACTCGTGAGGAAGTTTCGGCCGAACGACATGCGAGTTAGCCTGGATACAAATGTCTGGATATTTGCCATATTAGGACAAAATTCATTTTGTGAGCGGATACTATTAAATCTTGATAAATTTGAGGTTGTTATTCCTGACCAGGTTCGAGCAGAGTTAGAACGTAATCTTTCTAATGTTGATATGAACCAATTCTATAATGTTATATTCGGATTTGGAGTGACCATAGATTACGCAACAGTCCCAGCAGAATTGATTGCTAATTTTGAGAGGTTGGGGTTAAAGAAAGGGGATGCTGAAATTGGAGCGTTTTGTGAATGGCGGCAAATTGATGTGGTTGTATCGGACAATCGTGATTTTTTAAGAGGATTGGCACCAGCTCACTCGTTTTCGGTTATGTCGCCAGCCGAATTTTGCAGTCAATATAACGT
>JBAPRX010000221.1:0-6230 GCA_049281335.1 Promineifilaceae bacterium (SeqCode) | reverse complement strand
GGCTGAGCCTTCCGGTGGGCCTAACGCGCCTGATCCCGGTGGCAGCGCCTCGGCCGTTGCCTACCTGGCGGCGGGCCATTACGCGCTGATTGATGTTATTCCCAACGCAGAAGGCGTCCCTCATTTCCAAAATGGCTTGATGAAAGCTCTGACGGTTACTGAACCGGGCGAGATAACGGCCGATGAGCCAGTGCCGGATGTGACCATCAATTTACAGGAGTTCAATTTTGATACCCCTGATACACCGGCGGCCGGAAATCAAACCATTCGCTTCATGAATACCGGCAGCCAGGTTCACGAAGCTTTCCTGGTACGGTTGGACGATGGAAAAACGGCCGATGATTATCTGAATACCCCGCCAGGGGAAATTCCACCGGGCGTTTCTTTGGGCGGTGTCACCGGTATTAAGCCTGGCGACAGCCAATACCTTCAGGTGGACTTTGAACCGGGAACGTACGTTTTGTACTGCTTCCTGACTGACCCGGAAAGCCAGGCACCTCATTTCGCTTTAGGCATGGTTCAGGAGTTTGTCGTCAAGTAGTAAGACAAACCAAAACTTGGGCCTAAATCACTATCTCTATCAATTTTTTATAAACCATAAAAGGAGTAAATCATGTTCAAAAAATTACAGTCAGTTCATATTAGAAGGTTCGTTCCTGTTTTGTCCGTCTTGTTCATGACGGCCGTTACTCTGGCTCAGTCAGATATGGGCAGCGCACTGCTGGCGGCTATCCACGTCGTGGTCAACGCCCAGCCACAGGGTTTCTAGTCTGCTCAACTCCGATCCGAAGGGTTCAGATGAACCCTTCGGACTCCTAGAGCTGATCTGGAAAACACTTAAGGGCAATGATGGGAACCACAACTGTTTCAATCAACCCTGAATTCAAAATGGGTAGCGCGAAAGTCAACGGGCTTCAATTAAGTTGGATTGAGCCAGGGTCTGACCCGTTGGTGAAATTGTGGATGTCGCGCATATATAATTGTTTTGCCGAGAGGAGCAGAGCCGCTATACTTGCCATGTAATCGGTCCCGGATCAACATTGGCATAGAGGTAGCCCTGCATGAAAGACCTTTCCGGCCAGACATTAGGCCAGTATACGATTGAAGCACCAATTGGGCAGGGGGGTATGGCGGCTGTCTATAAGGCTTATCAAGCCCGTGTACGCCGTTATGTCGCCATTAAAGTTTTGCCGGAAGTTTTGGCATCAGACCCCAGTTTTATTGCCCGTTTCCAACGGGAAGCTTTTACGATTGCCCAACTTGAACACCCGGCTATTTTACCTGTCTATGATTATGGGGAAGCGGACAATATCACTTACATCGTTATGCGCTATGTGGACACCGGCTCCCTGGCGTCGCGGCTCAAACTGGGGCCGCTTTCTTATGCTGAAATTAAACGACTGATCCGCCAGGTTTCGGAGGGATTAAGTTACGCTCATCGGCAGGGGGTTATTCACAGGGACTTGAAGCCGGATAATATTTTTCTGGATTCGGAAGGGAACGCCTTGTTGGGCGATTTTGGTATCGCTCATATTACTGAAGGAACTCAGGAGCTGACCGGGAACGCCGTGATCGGAACCCCGTCTTATATGAGTCCAGAACAGGGCAGAGGCAGAGGGGTTGACGGCCGTTCTGATATCTACTCGCTGGGAATCATTCTCTTTGAGCTGTTTACAGGGCAGGTTCCGTATAAGGCTGATAATCCAATGGGGATTGTCGTCAAGCACATTACGGAGCCGATGCCAGACCCGCGAACAATTAAGGCGGAGATACCGGCTGAGGTTGCGGCCGTTATTATGAAGGCGACGGCGAAAGACCCGGATGACCGTTATAACACGCCTCTGGCACTGGCTTCTGAACTGGAAGCCGCCTTGAACGGTACGGGAGAAACGGTTCCGGGGTCGCTGGCTGATACCAGATATGTCGGACCAACGGCCCAAACTGTCCTTGAACCGGGTACATCCTCCTTGAAAACGGTTGCGGAAACGCCTTCGATTGCGCCCACGCCTGCTGTAACGAAAGAGGGCAGCGACTCAAGCGGCCGAAAATTTCCAATTTGGGTGGTTGCGGCTGCTTTGCTGGCGCTGTGTGTTGTGTGTGGATCGGCGCTGGCTTTAGCGGCCGTGTTGAAGGGCGGCGGTAATAACAACAATAATAACAGTGTCGTCCTGGGAACTTCGACACCTTCTGAAGCGAACAGCAACGAAAATAATAATGACGGGCGCGACCCTTCTGTTATCTCTTCTCTACCAACTACTGAACTGGGCGATGCAACGCCGGAAAATGTTCCAACGATTGAAATTCCAACCCCTGCTGCCCCGAATCCATCCGGAGCGCCCTCCCAGGCTGTGCCGCCTGACTTTGTCGGGATGCAGATCATCCAATCCTCATTTTTAGGGAATGGTGGGCAAAACCAGTTTGAATTTGCCAATATTTTTGAGGGCGGCATTTCTGGCGCTGTCCAACCCGTTGGCAATCTTGATCTGATTGTCGAGATTATTGATGGGAACGGCAACAGCTACCTGACGGTGGACCAGTTTGCTGAAGGCGGCACTGAGGTTTTCTCCTTCACGCCGCCGACTCAAGCAGGCGATTATTTTGTAGTGGTTTCTGAGTTTAACGGACAGTCGGGTAATTTCACGATTGTACTGGACGGCACACCGGCCATCTTTTTCGTGGTGAACCCACAGGACTCGATTGCTGGGCGGGTTGAAGGCGACAGCACCGCCAGTTTCTTCTTCCAGGGGTTGGCAGGACGTACTTTGACAGTCCAGGTAACGCCGGACAATACGCTTGATGCTGTTATCCGCCTGTTCCGAGATGCAGACCTGGTAACGGCCATTGATACCGGCGTTGTTCCTGACCCGCTTTTCCAAACGGATGATTTTGTCGAGGGGGGCGTTGAAACTTTAACGTACACCTTTGCCCAAAACGGCGTCTTTATTGTAGATGTTGGCGGCTTTGCAGGTGGTTCAGGAACTTTCACCATGACCATTAGTCAGTAATAGATAGAAGGCCACAATCACTAATATTATGAGTCAACTTATCAGTCATATTAATCCGCAGAGTGCGGAGTATAAAATTAACTTTGAACACAACGAACGGCTGGCGAAGCAGTTGGCAGAGCGCCAGCAGCAGGCAGCGTTTGACCGTTCGCCTCGAACGGTTGACCGGCAGCGGAAACGGGGGAAGCTGCTGGTCCATGAACGTATCGAAGCCATTCTGGATGCGGGCAGTCCTTTTCTGGAGCTGTCGCCGCTGGCAGCCTGGGATATGTATGAGGGTGACGCACCTGGGGCGGGAATCGTGACCGGTATCGGCCGAATTGAAGGGCTGGCGTGCATGATCATCGCTAATGACCCGACGGTTAAGGGCGGGACTTACTTCCCTGAAACGGTTAAGAAACATGTTCGCGCCCAATACATTGCTGAAGAGAACTATCTGCCTTGTATCTATCTGGTGGATTCCGGGGGGGCGTTTCTCCATTTACAGGCGGATGTTTTTCCGGATCGGGAGCATTTCGGCCGTATTTTCTACAATATCGCTCGCATGTCGGCCAAAGGTATCACTCAAATTGCGGCCGTTCTCGGCTCTTGCACCGCCGGAGGGGCATATATTCCGGCTATGGCTGATGAAACGATTATCGTGAAGGGGAACGGCACCATCTTTTTAGCCGGACCGCCGTTGGTGAAGGCGGCAACGGGGGAGGAGGTTTCGGCCGAGGATTTGGGTGGGGCTGATGTTCATACGCGGTTGAGTGGGGTGGCTGACCATTTTGCCGAGAATGAGCAGGAAGCGTTGGAACGGGTTCGGGATGTGGTGAGCCATCTTAACCGCTCTACAACGATGCGTCTGGTGATGCAGCCATCTGAAGCACCGGCTTATGATCCGAAAGAGTTGTATGGCGTGATTCCGGCCGATCCCCGTGTCAGCTATGATGTGCGGGAAGTGATTGCCCGACTGGTGGATGGCTCCCGTCTGAGCGAGTTTAAAGCTCGCTATGGCCCAACCGTTGTCTGTGGTTTTGCTCATATCATAGGCGTTCCAGTTGGGATCGTCGCTAACAATGGCCTGCTTTTTAGTGAATCGGCGTTGAAAGCGACCCACTTTATTCAGTTGTGCGGACAACGGGGCACTCCCCTGTTGTTCCTACAAAATATCACCGGCTTCATGGTTGGTCAGCAGTATGAGAATGGGGGCATTGCCAAGGATGGGGCTAAGATGGTGATGGCGGTCAGCAATGTTAATGTGCCGCGCATTACTCTATTGCACGGCGTCAGTCATGGGGCGGGTAACTATGGCATGTCTGGTCGGGCCTATGACCCTCGCTTTCTGTTCTCCTGGCCTAACAGCCGTATCAGCGTGATGAGCGGTGAATCGGCGGCGGGAACGCTGTGGACGGTGGGACAACGGAGCGTTCTTGCAGAGCTGGATGATCCTTCCGAAGAAGCGGTGCGGACGGCCGAAGCTGCTTTCAAGAAGCCGGTGCTGGATCAGTATGAACGGGAAAGCAGTCCTTATTATGCGACTGCCCGACTGTGGGATGATGGCATTTTGGACCCGGCCCAGAGCCGCGAGGCATTGGCGCTGGCTTTTTCGATTACGACGAATGCACCTTTCCCAGACGGCCGTTATGGAACCTTCCGCATGTAAGGATTTTAACGTAAAGGGGCAGAGGAGCAGAGAACGCAAAGAAGAGAGGCCGCTGCGAGAATGGCTACCGTTAGGTGTTCGTGTGAATCATAAAACGGTTGTCTTTCAGGCAACTAAAATATGAATGACTATAGGGAATCCAACCAATCCAATGATGGGTAGTCACCCCCGACAAGGTCCCGCAAAATGCGTTGATATAGCTTAACTCCGTTCTTGCTGTTAGTCATGATGACCAGTCCTGTCCCCCGGTCGGGATAACCAAGGACAAAGCTTTGGTAAATGTCATTGTCACCCCAATGCCAGACCGCACCACCTTCTTTGCTTTGTTGGGTTCCCCACCCTAGTCCCCAACCAACGTTCGGATTCACGGTAAAGTCTGTTTTGGGCCAATCGCTGTGCCAGGGCGCGGAATCGTTGACCTGAATGTGCGGCCGTATCATCTCTGCGGCTGATTCGGCCGACAATTGGAACGGTGAATCGGCCTGGGGATGTAAGACGACGGCCAGGAAGCGAGCAAAGTCGGCCGTTGAACAGTGCAGTCCGGCTCCGGCGATCATCTCCGGCCACCGTGATTTTTCGACAGGCTCACCGTTTTCATCGTGGCCGACTGCCAGGGACCAATCTTTCTCACCATTCCAAATAAAGGTGCTACGGGTCATGCCAAATGGCGTGAAAATATTGTTCTGGATGTAATCCAGGCAGGGTTGGCCGCTTAGAAGCTCAATCATTGTTTGAATCATGCCGTAAGCCATGCCGGAGTAAGAAAAGCGGCTTCCCGGCAGAAAGTGAATGGCTAGTTCCCCTTCGGCTGGGGGCCAGTTGGGCAGGCCGGTGGCATGTTTCAACACGTGACGGGCGGTTATTTGTTCCAGCAGGGGCATCTCCATAGTGGCGTATTGGGACGGCCATATTCCCTGCGGCAAAGTCACCGGAATTCGGCCGTCTGGCAAGTACCCGATGAGAGGTCGATCCAGTTCTAATATTCCTTTGTCAACCAATTGTAAAGCGGCACAAGCAACGACCGGCTTGCTGAGTGAGGCGGCCTCGAAAATAGTGTCGGCCGTTACCGGGTTTCCCGTTTTCGCATTAACAGTTCCGAAGCCTTGACTCCAGGCGAGACGGCCGTCGTTGATGACAGCCAGGGCCACACCAGGAACGACTAGTTCTTTCATCCACTCTGGAACGAATTTTGCTACTTCATCTTGAAATACCTGATTCAACAATTTATTTCTCCTTTCAAGCCAGTATCTTAGTCAAATTTGGCCGCCGTATCAACTAGATTTCCTACCCGAAACATTCTAATTCCATTACAATATCAGGGTATATCAATCTAATTTATGAGGAATGGAATGGAAGCGCTGATAAAGAAACTGGTAGAAGCATACGGACCGTCTGGCTTTGAGGGACAGATGCGGGCGTTGATTCGTCCGGAAATCGAGTCCCTGGCTGATGAGATTACGGTGGATGCAATGGGCAATTTGATTGCCTTGAAAAAGGGCGATGGCAGCGGCCTGAAAGTGCTGGTGGCCGCCCACATGGATGAAATTGGGGTGATGGTGACTCATATTACCAAAGAG
>JBAPRX010000220.1:0-12867 GCA_049281335.1 Promineifilaceae bacterium (SeqCode) | reverse complement strand
CCTGCCAATCGTCAACTCGGCCGAAATGGGTTGGGTATATGGCCGATAATGGCAACGACGTGATCTTCTCAATTGAAGCCAGCCAGGTTTCCAGGTGAAATTCTGGCGGCGGGGCAGGCAAGTCTACAAAATCAGCGCCAGGAATGTGGACACCGGCCAGATCGCCCACAATAGCCACATCTTCTAATAGGAAGACATGGTGGTGCGACGCATGTCCGGGGGTGTCAACGGCCGTAAAGTGCAGACCGTTGACTTCGATCACATCCCCATCTTTGACAGTGGTTACATTTTCGGCCGGGGCCGGGAGAATTTCTCCCCACAACTGTTCCATCTTGTCCTGGTAGATGCGGGTGGCACTGGCAATCAGTTTGCTGGGATCAATGAGGTGGGGCGCACCGATCCGATGAACATAGACTTGAGTTCCTTGCTGCGCCCACCAGCCTGCCGCCCCGGCATGGTCCAGGTGAATGTGCGTTAGGAGCAGGTGACGAATATCTCGGGGCCGGTAGCCATGCTCGTCCAACCCGGCGATCAGGTTGGACAGGGTAGAGCCAGGCCCGCTCTCTACCAGGACAGGACCAGATGGCCCCTCAATGAGGTAGGAAGCGATGGTATTCGGCCGATTTTGGTACAACAAGTCAAGGGTGATAATTTCCATGCGCTCTATGTTATACTAACTTCGGCATCATAAAAATAGTAATAATTACTCAGGTTTATTGACCTTTTCAGGTTGATCTGTCTAATCTCCCATTAATGGAGGCAGCATTTGTGAGTGAACAGGCGACACATTTTAGATGGATTGTTCCCCTGCGGCCGCGTTCGCCAAAAGAGGATTACCGAGCATCAACGCCGCTAGAATTATTCTTTGATCTACGGTATGGCCTTTTTACGATCATTGTACTGGGGGAATCTATTCTTGCGACTTCACATAGGACTCGCTATCAATGATAAATAATTATCAACAAGGTAGAGGACACAAAGACCAGGATTCAAGAAAAACTTTATAAATCCCTTAAAAGGGGAGTAAATTATTTCCGGCGTGATCATACAGCCATTTTCCTTCTGTTTAGTGCCGGTAAGGTGTGCCAGATTCGGAAGCGCTGGCTGTGTCCCAATCTGCTTTGCCAGTAGAGCGCTTGATCCGGAGTTCGATTGTAGACCTGGGCAGCTTTAGAGCCATTTCGGTAGAACACGGCCGTTCTGAAGGCTGATTCCAGCTTCTTAATCGTCGGTTTCTCGCCGTTCCCCGTTATCCCTTCGTTTAACAGGTCTGCAAGTTGACGATTGAGTCGCCTTTGATAGCCTTTTGATTGAATGGCGTGTGGGCCGGTGTAACTGTTTGGAAGCTGCCAGGCTATGTACCGCTCGCCGGACCTACCAACAAGTCCTTTGCGGTCATGAAAGCGGAAGACAGCATGGCCGTGCTGCCAGGCTTGTTCATGTTCTTCTTCGGTGGAGTGGGGCTGGCCGATGGCATAGTTGGCCTGATGGCTAACGCCCACTCGCTTTTCGTATAGACGTTGCGTCCGGCGGGTAGCTGAACACAGCGTCTTCAATGTTCTTCTTGAAATTGGTTTCCCCTGCTGCTCGTCTGTTGCCTTACCCCGGTGGCTGCGGCTGCTGTGAAAGGTGGCATAGAGATGCGCCCGGACGGTGCCGATAGATTCCAGCAGGACACCCAGAGGGAGTTTCACCGGACGGCCGTTTAATCGGGTAAGCCCCAGGATGGCCGCGACTTTTGCCATAGATTTCAGCCAGATACGTTCGCCATCTCGTTCCCAGAAGGTGTCGTCGCCCGCCGTTAGCAGATTGCGAAGCTGTCGTTCACCGCAAACGGCCAGGGGGGACGACTTTTGGGTAAGTGTGCTGCGGGCGGTTTCGGCCGAAATCCAGCCCTTGCCGTTTTTGTCTATATGGCGCAGCAAGAACCAGATTCGGCCAGGGGAGGCCAGTTTGTTTCGCAAGATTGCCAGAGCGATGTCTGGCAGCAGCTTGATGGACTGTTCGGAGACGGCCGTGTTGGTGGCTGAACCATTAGTCGAATCGGCCGCCGTGCCACAATTTTGAGTTGGTGCGTGTCGTTGCGGTGGGGGGAGTGGTGAGAAGTCGGCCGATTTGTGAAGCCGGGCAGCTTCCTCTTGCTTCTTTTGCTGATTTTTGAATGCCAGGCGATAAGCCTGGGCTGCCGGGGCGCTGTTCCAGCCAAGATGGCCGGGGAGGGTGGTTGGTTTAATTCGGCCGTGAGTGGGTACAGATTGTGGGGATTCAAAACGGCCGACCTCAACCTTACCTGATCTTTCGATCTTCGCTTCTGCCCCAATTGGGGTCGGCCTTTCGATTTGGTTCGGGCGGTACGCACATCGCAGCTTTTCCAGCCGTTGCTGTGCGGCCGTCAGTGCCGGAGAAATAGCAGGCTGTTCGCAGACACTCCCCTGCTGGCAAACAGCCACTTCCACATCGGCTACCGAACGCAGTGGTGGCACAGCCACCTCTTGCCTGTCCAAAGGTTGACCTTTCAGTAAAGGGCATAGATCGGGGGACCCTTCAACAGTCGGAACCGGTGCTTAGAAAACAGGTAATAAGCCTGTTTATCAACACGAATCCATTGACAGGTTTATAGGGCTGTGCTATGCTCTTTACGCAATCCGCAGCTACCTGGAGGCAATAAAAACCCCTCCCCAATAAAGGGGCGTCTCAAAATTGTTCAGTGTTGGCAGCACCAAACAAATATTCAGGTAGCTAATCCCATCACGAGGCCAAGTGTAAAAGCTTGGCCTTTTTTTTCTCACCAGGGAGCCTGGTGATTTTCCTTCTCAAGACTACATGATAAACTTCCATTTAATGTAAAACGTAAAGCGTAAAACTTAATATCTTGACATGTGTATCATTCTATTAAAGGTTTTTACGCATTACGCCTTACGTTTCCCCTCACAGGGGAGAACGGGACATATGTAAAGTAATTTTCAAGAGTCTATCAAAAATAACACACTATGTCAACGAATCTATAGCATATAGATTGCGAATTTAGCCAAATTAGTAGCAAAATCGCCTATAATATGGTAAAAATATGGGAACTCTTGACAATAGAACAGTCACTATTGTACGATATGGGCTATAACTCTTACTTTTGTTGTTTTGCAACGGTATAAATGATTAGTAATATCTCTCCTTCTGTAACCGACATTGAACGGGCAACCCAACCCGATTGGGACCGCCTGGGTGTTGTTGTGCCACCATTTAGCATTGAAGCCGATCCTCGCTTTATGTATTTGTCCACTGAGACGAAACGCGCCTTATCAAAGGTTAGTTACATGGTGGAAGCAGGGCAGGGGGCTTCTATTGTAGTGGGGGAGGTAGGAACGGGGAAGACAACATTAGCTTCCTGGTTCCACAGCCGTTATGACAGACGGCCGGATTTTGTGGCAGCCAAAGTGGATGAACCCCCGCAGCGAAGTGGACTGCTGCTGCTGCGCCGAATAGCGGCCGAATTTGGTATTCGCACCCGCCGGGCAACGGAAGACCAGCTTAACGAGTTCCGTTCCTTCCTGGTTCAGCAAAGCGCCAAGAATGTCCTGCCTCTGATCATCGTTGATGAAGCCCATGAGTTAGGCAAAGACCAGTTCGACGAACTGCGCCGATTGATCAACTTCCGCGATCCACGCGGTGGTAAGGCTTTCCAGCTTATTTTGTTGGGCCGCCCGGAACTGGACATCAATTTGCGGGAAGCGCCTGACTTTAATGATCGGGTGGCGACCCGCTCTTCATTGGATCCCCTGACCCCTGATGATACCAAGTCCTTGATAGAGTATCGCCTGTTGGCTGCCGGACGAGATGCCAAACAACGGCCGTTGTTTGCCGACGATGCCATTGTGCCAATCTGGCAAGAAACCAGGGGATACCCTCGAAGCATCTGTTTGCTTTGTCTCCATCTTTGTTTGGAACTCCTGCACCAGAACGGCAACCAGATAGATGAACAGTTTGTCGCAACCTTTTTGGATAAACATCAAAGTTACCGCCGCTTAGGAAGCAACGAGGCTGATGAGTCAGAATAATAGCCAGGGCAAGCGGGACAGTACGCTTGCTGCTTTACTAAGAGAGAAACCCAAACGCGGCCGTCCTCCCCGACAGGTCAGTAGACAGAACGTATATGTTGCCCTGACCAAAACCCAACGACAAGAAATAAAGATGCTGGCACAATTGTTGCCCGATACCTTGAGCCGGGCAGATTTGCCAGATATGGCCGTCAATCTGCTCTCAATTCGGATGGAAGCGCTGCGACGAGCCGTTTCCGGCCGTAATCGAGAAATCCCCGAAGGAATCACCGATCTGGATTCAATGCGATTATTGTGGGATTTACCTCTACACGAAGAAGAAGAGGCCCGTTGGACATCGATTCGCCTCTCCCCACAGGAGGTAATCAGCCTGGGACGAGTGCATGGCACCTTAAATGCGCTTTTTGGTGCGACCCGCAGCGAAGTCTTCGATCTGGCCCTTTCGTTACTGATCCAGTTCCTAAATGGGGAAATGGCCGGTAAAACGTACCACACTTTGGAAGAAATGAACGGTTGGATGAATCGTATTTATTTATGAGTGGCTCATAATTAATTATACGTCGCCGTAGATAAAAAAGCCCAAAATACCTCCAAAATTTGCGTTTATACCCAAGATATAGGGGTAAATCTTGCTAAAAGGCGGCCAAAACCGACTTTCTTTCGCACTACACGAATTTTTATACTCTTAAAATTACCCAAAAATCCCAAAATAGATAATAATTCCCTGTCAGATTGTATAAAAGTACGGAAATGCTGGCTGAAATAGCTGGCGATTGGTAAAAACAGTGGTGTAATGATGATGAAGAAGCTTTTTGTTCCTGTTTTGATTGGTTTACTTTTGCTGGCCGGGTGTGATACCGAGAAGCCAACTCCAACACCGGAAGAGCCGCCAACCCCGACAACTGAAGTCATGGAAGAGCCAACGGCCGAACCTACCGAAGTCGTCAATGAAGCGCCGGAAGTAATGGGGGAAGGGGTCTTTATCAGTGAACTATTAACCGGCGTGCCGGGTGGCAACAATCAGGAGTTTATTGAACTATATAATGCTGGGAGCGAGGCGGTTGATCTCGATGGCTGGTCGTTATGGTATCTGTTGGGTGAAGGACAGACAGAGACGGTGGTCTTTGAGTGGAACGGCCGAAATGACATCCCTCCGCATGGTCACTTCCTATTAATAAGAGCTGAACGCGACTTTGGCATTATTGCGGATGGTATCTTCGATGTTGCCCTTTCCGAATTTAAGGGCGGGCTGGTTTTGAAAGATGACAGCGACGAGGTTGTTGACGCTTTGGGGTGGGGCGATGATGCCCCGGCTGAGTATACAATGGGGAGTCCGGCCACTTTGCCGGAGTCTGGTTCCAGTCTGGTTCGACTGCCGGGTGGCGAGCAGGGTAGTGGGCAGAACACCGGCGACAATTCGGCCGACTTCGTCGCCGACGCTAACCCGACGCCGCAAAACAGCGGCAGTCCCGCCCAACCGGCGATTGCAAGCAGCCTGGTGGTTCAGATGAAATTCCCCGAAGCGGTTGCGCCGGGAACCAGGTTTGACTATACGGTCGAAGTAACCAATCTATCCGACATTGCCGTAACCGATGTCGTTGTCATAGCCCCCGTTCCACCCGGCTTTACCGTTGTGGGTGGTTCCGGTAATGACCTGCTTGAAATGCCTTTGGGCAATATACCCAACGGCGGGAAGGTAACAGGGTCGGTGGCCATGGACAGCCCCTTTACTTACAGCGAATTGGTTGTGCGCGGTTACTACGCTCAGACGCCCGATGGAACCCGCGTCTACGGCGGGCCGCAGATTTTGACCGTTAGTGGTGGCGCGATCCCGATTGCGACTGCCAGACAGTTGGTTGGCAGCACCGTGACCGTGGAAGGGGTGGCGACGATGTATACCGGCGGCTTCTTTGCCGGAAGCACCAGCGTCAAGTTTTACATTCAGGACGAAACAGGTGGTATTCAGATTTTTGCCGATGGCGGGGCCGGAATTGTTGAAGTAGATGTGGGCGACCGTGTTCGCGTGACGGGCAGCATTGCACCGTACCGGGATTCGCTGGAACTCATTCCCGGCAATCCATCTACCGATGTGGAAATCATTGGCACGGAGGAGCCGCCAGAGCCGAGCATGATTGCCATTCCTGACAATGAAAGCGACGATTCACTTCTCGGCCGTCTCAATGTCATTGAAGGGGTGGCGGTCAGCATCGAGGAAATGTCCTTTGATTACGATGTTGAGTTGGCTGATGATCAGGGCAACTCGACCCTGGTATTGATTGAGAAGGATACTGGCGTTACGTCTGAATCAATGGATGTCGGCCAGCGTTATCGTGTGGTTGGCATCAGTGAATTTTACCAGGGCGAAAAACAGGTCAAGCCCCGCTACCAGAGCGATATTGTCCAGGTTTTCCCGCCTATCCTGCGGCTGGAGTTGAGCGGCAAGAATAATGCCCTTCCTGGCGAAACCTTGCCTTACACCATAACAGTTTACAACCATACCACAGATCCAATGACCAACGTGCTGCTGACTGCGCCGCTGCCAACCGGTGGCGCGACGCCGGTTGAAGTGGCCGATGGCGGTGTTATTGAGAGAGACACGATTACCTGGGAGATAGGCGAACTGGCGGCGGATGGCGGATCAATGGCCGTTCACTTTACGGCCGTTTTGGATGAAGATTCGAGCGGCATTGTCCAGTTTGGCCCATTGAGCGCAACGGCCGATCAGTGGCCCGATGCAACGACAACCGAACCGTATCTGACCTTTGCGGGAAGCGGCGTCCCGGTTTGGGCTATCCAGGGCACCGGCCTTGCCTCGCCCTACGCTCGCAGCGAGGCGACGACGGAAGGAGTGGTAACGGCCGTCTTCCCCGATTTGGACGGTTTCTTCATTCAAGATGTTGAAAGCGACGGCGATCCGGCCACGTCGGATGGTCTGTTTGTGTTGATTGATAATTTGAATATTGAGGTGGCCCAGGGCGATCTGGTGCAGGTCAGTGGCAAAGTGCAGGAGTTGTTCACCCAAACGACCTTACACGTGGAGGATCGGGATGGGGTTGTGGTACTGGAAAGCGAACAGCCTTTACCTGCCCCGGCGATCATCGATCCGCCCCAGGAAAATGAAGCGGCCGATCTGTACGACGAGACATTGGAAGGGATGTTGGTGACGCTGGGCGAACCGGCAGTTGCCGTTGCCCCGACAACCCAGTACGGTGAATACGTTCTCGTTTACCAGCGATGGGGTGTGGAGCATGTGGCCCGCACGGAGCCGTCGGGCTTCTTTATTATGGTAGATGATGGAATGGATGTGGTCCACGAGAATCAAGGGACGCTGCCCTACGCTATCACAACCGGTGACATCGTTACCAACCTGACCGGGCCACTGGCCTTTTCATTCGGCCATTACAAGATCGAGCCGATAGCCACGCCCGATGTAACGGTGGTCGAACGGCCGTTGCCCTCGTTCCCGATGGATGGGCCGGATACCTTTACCGTTGCCACCTTCAATGTGGAAAATCTCTTTGATCTGGTTGATCCCCATCCTTCCAGCCCCCCTCGGCCGACTTTGGATGAGTATCGCTTAAAGCTGACCAAAATCGCAGAAGCGATTGTGGCAATGGGTGCGCCGGACATCATCGGCTTGCAGGAGGTCGAAAATATTGGCATCCTGGAAGATTTGGTGGAAGAGGAACAGATAGCTGACTTTGGCTACGTCCCATATCTGATCGAAGGGGATGATTCGCGGGGTATTGATGTCGCTTATCTGGTTCGGAGCGATCAGGTAACGGTAGAAGGGATCAACAGCTATCCGGGGCCGGACAGCCTGACAGTCCGCCATCCGCTGGTGATTACGGCTACTGTTCATCTGGAATCGGGGGACAAGACAGTCATTGCCCTGAATAATCATTTTCTGGCGATGTCGGCCGGAGAAGCAGTCACCGAGCCAACCCGCACGGCTCAGGCGGCCTGGAACGCAGAACTGGTTGAGCGTTTTCGGGCGCAGAACCCGGACGCCTCTATCATTGTGATGGGGGATTTGAATTCGTTCTTTGGTACGCCGCCAATTGAGACATTGCAAGCGGCCGATTTGCGCCACGTGTACGAATTCTTCGGCGAAGATGAGCCGCTGCCGTACACCTATATCTTTGAAGGGGCGACCCAAAGCCTGGATCACATTCTGCTGTCGGAGGATCTGTTTGGCGGGTTGGTGTCGGTTCAGCCGTTACACATTAGCGCGGACTACCCCATCTGGAGTCTCGACGACGCAACGGCCCAACACCTTTCTGACCACGATCCACTGGTGATCGTGATGAGTTTCGACTGACCTTGGCTTTTGTTTTCTCAGGTTATGGAAGGTGCGAGGTTTCAGAGAGGCTAGAAAACAAGAGTTTTGCTTTCAACCTACATTCTCCGAGATGGGTAGAACCACTTCGCGCATGAAGGTATCCAGAAAGATCAACCCCGAAAGGTTGAAGGCTTTATAACCGCTGTAAATTTTGCCCGACAGCGAATAATCAAACTCAGTCGAGATCGTTAGATGGGCCTCATCCTCGTCCAATCCTCTGTCCGGCAGCGTTCCGGCGACGACATCAAAGTCCCACAACGGTAGCTCATATTCGGCCGCAATCGCCCGCAGAATATCATTGCGTTCGTTAGTGCCATCCACCCGGTTTGCCTTCGTGATCAGCACCGGCACAATACCCTTTCCGATGGCCTCGTTAAGAATCTGGCGCATGTTTCTGTCAAAAGTGGGCGTCCAATCGTTGGTGCCGAAGTGAATGAGCAGAAAAGAAGGATTGTTGGCCCGGATTTCACAGGCCAGCGCCGTCTCGTTTGGTAGACAATGTTCCTTATTGGCCCACATCGGATCCATCACGGCCGTACTGTTCAGCCCAGAACGCAGCGCGAAGCCAAATCGGTCGAATGACCCCGCGTAGTAGCGTACCGCCTCCTGCAAATACTGGTAATCGCCTAACTGATAGCTGCCTGTCTCAAACGGCACGAAAAACTGTTCCGTATCCACAATACTGTCCCCAATTTTCGAGAAGCGATGAGTGTCACGCCCCGCCATCATGCCGTGTGCCAGAATATTTTGACTGTTTCGTATCGCACCCGGCGGTAAATAGATGAAAGAATCCGGCGATAAACCGTTCACCAGGACAGAATCTGGGACTGGATAGAGGGTAGCGGTGGCGGTTGGCGTCGGTGGCTGCACTGTACTGGTGGAGACGGCCGTCAGTGTGGGCGGCGGCGCGACCGGCGTCACCGTCGGAGTCGCGCTCTCAACCTGGGGGGATGGGTTGACGGTGGGCTGCATCGGCGTTGGCAGGACAAACAACACCGGAACGGCTGTTGGCGATGTGCGTTCAGCCGAAACAACTTCATTAGAACCGGCCTGCGTCGTTTGGGCGCATCCGGTAAGGAGAAAGAGGATAAGGAACAGCAAAGCAAGGCATCGTTTTTTCATGGCATTTCTTCATTGAATATAAACAGGCAGAAATCAACATCCTGCGGCACGATACAGGCGGCATTTGACGGGGCAAGGGAGCAATCCCTTACCAAAATAAGATAGATTCAATTAACGAACAGGTCAGTTAGTGACCGGCTATGGCACGAAGCTCCTCGGTGATAAGGTCATACTGCCACAATTCCTGGTTATCCAGATTAAAGAAGACCCGACGGCCGTCTTCCGTCCAGACAAAATTGTGGAACGACCCATCCCCGGCTGCCGCGTGAATAAGGTTTGCGGCGTCGTTTACCGGCTGCCAGAGATAGACGTAACCGGCGCCAATGTCCGGGTCCAGCCCACTATAGATGAAATAGTTTCCGGCCGAATCCCAACTTCCCGTCCCAAAGGTGAACTGTTCTTGGGCAAACTCAATGGTACGAACCGCCCCACTTTTTAGATTCAGGGTTTGAACGGCCGTTTGGCCCACCTCGTCAACGACCTGGAAGATCAGTATCTGGCCGTTGGCTGCCAGCATCGGCGGCTGTACAACAAATTGGACATCGTCGTCCAGCTCTAAGAGGGTAGAGCGCGTTCCCGTTGCCGTATCCAGCGCATCTATTGTCTGAGGCTGATCATAGGTGTTCAGCACCAACACGCGCTGCTCTTCGGATTGGAGAACAAACAGATCGGAAGCGGCCTCATAATCCGGCCGATCCCGGTATGCCTTCCAGAGCAGGGTCTTGGTGGTGTCGAAGGCCATTAGAATGGTGCAGTTTCGGCCGCAATCCACCATCATCATAAAGGAATCACTGTTGAGCCATTCGACATCCTTTAAGGCGGTTGCTTCAACGACCATGGTCAGATGGCCGGTGTCCAGATCGGCCAGCCAGACGCTCGAATCCCATTCGCTGTCCCGAATCAACTGACCGGAGGCGGTTAACAGCAGCTTTCGCCCCTCATCGGCCCAATGGACATGGGTAAATGGGATGTCCGGCAACTGCCGGGTGACGAGATCACTCAAGGGAGTCAATAGCCCGGTTTTGGCCGACCAATCGAGAACGACCGGCTGTTCCTCGGCATCGGGTTGGCTGAAGAAGAGCAGTTCCTGGCCGTCGGCCGACCAGTCAAGCGTATTGGGCAGGACATGATTGGCGATGGTGGAAAAGACGGCCGTTCCACTTTCCGTTTCGACATACAACATGCCGTCTACCACAAAGGCAGCGCGTCCCTGGTTGTTAAGGCTGACGGCCGAAATATTGCTGCCGGTAATGGTCTGTCTGGCAGGAATGGTGGCCGTGACGGTCGGCGCTTTTGTTGCCGCCGCAGTTGGCGCAACCGGGGAGGTGTGTGGAAAAATGGAAGTGATGGGAGTAGAGACGGCCGTTTCCACCGCCGCTGGTTCGGCGGTTGGGATGGGCGTTTCATCAATCAAGGCAGTCGGCTCAACGGCGGGAACAACCGGACGCAACTGCCAGATAACGACCAATATCAGCAGAATGGCGGCTCCGGCAGCAGCCAATTGAGCACCGTTATTCAAGAGCGTTTTCCACAGGTGGCCTTTTCCTGGCATCGGCCGAACGGCCGACCAGTTGGGAGCCTGAACCGGTTGGGGCGAAAAGGCTTTCCCGGCAGCGTGGAGGATGTCATGCATCGTCTGGTGTTCGCGCAGTTGGGCCTGGCAAGTGGAACAATCGGCCAGATGGCGTTCAAGTTGAGCTTGCTGGGCCGCATCAAGCTGTCCATCCAGATAGGCGATACCTAGTTTGGGATCAATGTGTTTAATCATGTCCCACCTCGTTTGTCAGCGCCATAGTTGCACTGAGCAGTCCATATAACCGTTTCTGGGCCAGCCAGACCCGCGATTGGGCGGTGTTAGCCGAACAGCCTACGATTTCGCCAATTTCGCCATAGCTTAAATCGTGGTAATAGCGCAAAATCACGGCTTCTCGCTGCTTTTCCGGTAGTTCCTGAATAGCGAGATAGACGGCCGTCTGTTCTTCCTGCTGGGTCAGGCTTTGTTCGGGCGGATTGACGGGGGCGGCCGTTTGCCGCTTCTCACCCACCAGCCAGCCCAACAACGGGACCTCAGCCAACTGCTTGCGCCGCCGTTTGTTCCGACAGCGGCTGACGGTGATGGTATAGAGCCAACTGGTGAATGCGCTTTTGGTCGAATCAAATTGGGACAGATTCATGAGGGCATAAGTTAGGGTATCTTGAGCCACTTCTTCCGCATCTTCCTGATGGTTTAACAGGCTGTAAGCCAGACGATAGGAACTTGGGTAGTAGCGACGGAACAGTTCACCCTGTGCCAGGGTGTCTCCGTTTTCTGCTCGTTGGAAGAGTTGGGTTGAATACATGCCCGTCGCTGGTGTAATAAGATAAACGCTTACTACATAATACACGGGATCATGTGAAAATAACTAAAATTGGTCGAGAAATGAGGAAAAGAGGCGACAGGCACTTGATACTGGTTGTAATTGAAGCAGCTAACTCGTTTTTAAGTGCCTGTTACCTGGATTGTCACAAGAGGAAAGAAGTGCCAGACAACTTGATCGTCGCCAAAAGAGCAAGTGTCTGGCACTATTACAGGGGCAGAAGCGGCTGCCCGCCTCGGTTAATTGACGCCCTGACCCACTGTAAACGATGTAATTGGCCCCGTTAGGATAGTTCCCTCGGCCGTTTCGGCCGTTACCTTCAAATCATGTATTCCCACTTCCAACTGCCACCATAATTCATAGGGTGGTTCGTTGAAAGTGGTCAGAGGACGGCCGTCCAGCCACAAGGTCAACGGCCCATAAGTTTCGTCGCTGATAACCCGCAGCAAAATGCGCTGCGACTCTGGCGGCATCGTTGGGGAGATGTAAAAGACGGCATTGGGATCGGGATAAGCCAGATGCGGACCAACGACCTGATTGGATTCCGCCTCGGCAAATGCTGCCTCGGCCGATCCTGTCAGATCAACCAAAAGTGGCAGCCCTTCTTCTCGCGCCCAAACCTGAAAGACCGGGGGCAAGTCCAACACCAATTCAGACTCGGTATAGGCCGGGTCAGTGCCATCAGCCGCCAATTTCCCGGTGCGCCGGTCAACGAGCACCCGGCGGAAAAAGGTATCGGTTGCCACCGGCTGTGTTCCCGCCAGGAACCATTCCCAGCGGCGGTAGGGGCAGTCATCGGTTGGCAGCAGCCCCGACAGGCGGCACACTTCGACATGCACCAGCCCCGGCGGTTGGATAAAGGGGCTGTCCGGCTCGCCATTCAGGAAGGAGCGAATTGCCTGATGCCAGATCGGGCCAGCGCCGCTGATGCCGGTCACATCTATCATGGCCTCGTTGTTGGCATTGCCCACCCAGACTCCGACCACCAGATCGG
>JBAPRX010000219.1:0-10018 GCA_049281335.1 Promineifilaceae bacterium (SeqCode) | reverse complement strand
CGCTGGGCGCTCCTTCGATCAAAGCCACCAATGCCTCTTCCAACGTCTCCCGCATCACCAGCCGTTCCCCGCTGGCAACAATTATTCGGGTCAACTCTGGCAGTTGGCTCGACTCCGCCTGGAGATAAATCGGTTCGACATACAAGAAACTGCTGTTCATTGGCAGCACCAACAAGTTGCCCCGGATAACACTCGACCCCCGCTGGTTCCACAAGGAAAGCTGGGCCGAAATTTCCGAGTCCTGGTCAATGCGTGCCTCCACTTGCAGTGGCCCAAAAACCAACGCCTGTTTAGGCAGTTCATAGGCCACCAACTCCCCATAATGGGGCGGGTCATTCCTCGCCGCCAGCCAGGCAATCATATTATTCCGGTTTGCGGGTGTATATGGCTCAATCAACAGATATTCCGACTTTTCTTCGTGGGGCAGATTAAAGACCACGTAATATGGCTCAATGTCCTGCTCCTTCTCGTTCTGGAACAACTCCTGGGCGATCTCCCACAAATCTTCCTGGTTATAGAAGACCTGGACATCGGTCATGTGATATTTAAGATATTGGCGGGTCTGGGTAACGAACATATCTTCCGGGTAGCGAACGTGAGACTGGAGAGAAGCTGGCATCTCGTCAAACGGCCGAAACAGCCCTGGGAAAGCCTGGCTGTAAGCCTTGATGATCGGGTCTTGATCGTCCACCATGTAGTAAGTTACCGTGCCATCATAGGCGTCAATGGTAATCTTGACCGAATTTCGAATATAGTTAAATCGGTGTTCAGCGCCGCCAAACACCTTAATCGTCGGAGTCGAGTAGGGATAGTCGTCGCTCATGGTATAGGCGTCCAGCATCCAGACCAGACGGCCGTCTGCCACTACAATATAGGGGTCAGAGTCGAGCGTCAGGAAGGGCGTAATTTGCTGCACCCGTTCCCGAATCTGGCGGTGAAGCAGCACCCTGGTCTGAGGCGTGATGAACTCACTCAACAACAGATTGCTTTCCCCGAAACGAATGGCAAAAGCCAGGCGGCGCACTAAATTGCTCAAGACAACGCCCCCCTTGCCGGCATAATTACTGTAAGCGTTATCCGTCCCGCTCGGATAATCAAACTCATCCAGCCCGCTGCCAACGAAAACCACATCGTTCATCGTTTCACCGTAATAAATTTCTGGCCGGTCTATCTCAATGGGAATGCTCGTCACGGGCGGTAAATCCTGAACGAAAAAGTTGGGACGGCCGTCTGGCGTCACCTCGTCAACGGGGTTCATCACAAGGCCGTAGCCGTGTGTGAATTCCAGCTTTTCATTGACCCAACTGCGGCTTTGAAGCTGCTCCTTATTCAATTCACGGGTCGCCAGCATAATCTGGCGAAGCTGTCCATCTACCGTTATCCGGTCAATATCAATTGAACTAAATTCGTAATACGGCCGCAGCGCCTGTAATTGGGCATAAGTTTGTTGGAGCGGACGGTAATCCCAAACACGGATATTCCGCAGCGTCGCATCATTCTGCTCCAGGTCGGCGTCGGTCAGCTCCGTCACATCCCCAAACGGCCGTACCTCGATCTTATCCAGGCCAAACGCCGAGCGGGTGAATTCGATATTGTTTTCGATATACGGCCGTTCCCGGCTGATCTCATTTGGTTCAACCGCATAACGCTGCAAGATGGCCGGATAAACGTTGCCAGCAAAAATAGCAGCCACCAGCCACAACCCTCCGGCAATGACCGGCAGGCGCAGCGACGGCCGAAAGATGTTATAGGCAACCGTAATCGTCACCAGAACCATCAACGCCAGTTGGGCGTATAATGCAGGCAGCGAGGCATTCAGATCGGTGTAGCTGGCCCCAAAAGCAACCCCTCTGGGCGAATAGAGCAAATCATAGATATCCAACCAGAGGCCAATGGCCATCAACGAAAAAATAATCGTTCCCAGGATGGCGACCTGCCGCCGGAAAACCGGCATCTGCTCCGTCGGCCAGGGCCATCGCCCGCGTTGGATGACGCCCCAATTATCTACAATGTAAATACCAACCGTGCCTAACAGGGTCATAAAAAACACCGGCAGCAGCCAGCTATGCAAAAAGTGGTAGATTGGCAGATTAAAAATATAGAAACTCACATCTCGGCTGAAAATTGGATCCTCAATCCCAAACGACTGCCGGTTAAAGAAGAGCAACACCTGCTCCCACTGTGTCCCGGCGGCCCCGGCAAAGATAAAAGCCAGGAAAAGGCCCGTTCCCGTTAGCAGCCAGTTGATACCCGGCAGGGTTAAGATTCGCAGCCGGGACGTACTCCGGGCTTTTCGAGCATTATTAAAAGCCACCCGCCAGTTAACCAGAATAATAACCGCTCCCAACACAAAGAAAGTGAGGAATACCCCCATCCGAACGCCCCACTGCGTCAGCCAGACCTTTTCATAACCGAGCGAGCTTAACCACAGCCATTCGGTATAGGTTGTCACAATCCAGTTAAAGCTGAGGAGAAAGACCAGGATTAAGAAGCTGATCCAGAGCCAACGGTTGGTCCACCAGGGACGGCCGTTCCGGCCACCATTGCCAGAACCGCCTCCCTCATCACCACCTTGATCCCGTCGCCCGCCGTTCTCCTCTTCAAAGGCACGACGAAACGCTTCAGGAATATCCATAATGTCACGGCCCATCTATATCTCCTATACTATTTAACTCTTTTCAGATTAGATTGTTAGTAATTGGTAATTGGGTAATTGAGAGCTAATCCAATTGCAGTGACTCAATTACCTCGTTTCAACAATCTTTCGTTCATTGTTGTTCTTTACGGATATTATTGTATCTTGTTTCTAAACATTCCTTAAATTTAAGCGAACACCTTATGGATAGTATTAATCTCAACGACAGCGATCTGGCTGCAAACAGGCAGGAAACTGTCAGCCCAGGACAAAGAAACCAGCTCCGCCGCCAGCGGTTGGTCTGGATAGGCGGCACAGCGGGCATCCTCCTCATTCTGGTCGGGGTCACGGCCGTTTTCATCCTCAAAGCCATCAATCCCGCCTTCGCCGGTCGTGGGCAGTTATTTATCCTGCTGCCTTTGGCCGCTTTCTGGCTCTGGCTCCTGCGAAACAGCCCTGTTCAATGGCAGCGAACCAACCGCGACCTTCGAGAAGGCCGGGCCGCTGCGATTACCGGTCAGGTATCGGCCGATTTCAACATGGGCATCGGCCTCTTCCGAACACTGCGATACGAGATCGCCATTGACGACATCCGCTTTCGGGTGGATGGGGGCGTTTTTCACCAATTTAAGACGGGAGAGACCTACCGCATTTACTACAGCCCCAACGCCAAAATCTTTCTCGGCGCGGTTGCTCTGGTTCAGGATGTGGAGAATACAGCCGGGAAAGAGGAATCGGCCGTTTCTCCCACCCTCCTTGACCCCCTGACCGAGCGGGAGGCCGAAATCCTGCACCTGATCGCTGCCGGGTTGTCCAACAAAGAGATTGCCGCCCAACTTTCCCTCTCCACCAACACCGTCAAAATGTACGCCTCCCAACTTTACCAGAAACTCGGCGTTGGCCGCCGCACCGAAGCCGTCGCCCGCGCCCGCGAAATTGGCCTGCTTGAAGAATAAACAGGCCAGACCACCCGTTTACCATACTTTCGTATATAACCTTCTCCCACCCTGCATGGTACGCTGAGTGTATCAACTACCTTAAATTTAGGGGTGCTACCTTTCATTGTAGGTAAAAAATGCAAGATCAATGAAGACGTGTCATTTCGAGCGGGTTTTTCTAAAGCTTCCCAATTAATAATCTGGATCAGCGAGAAATCTTTCAGGTAGCAGTAACAAACAACGAAAACGTAATTTTGGAGAATAATTATGCACAACATCAAACTCATTCGCCGCCGCTTCCCCAACCACAGCAGGCTCATTATCACCATTCTATTCATCCTCATTTGCCTGCTGCTGGCAGCGGGATTAGCGTTAGCCCTTCTACATTAATCGGTAAATCGGCCGATCCCAAAACGCCCCGAAATTTAAATTCTGATTGTGCGCGACACTCGATCTGCCTACGAGACGGCCACAACCTCCTGCAAATCGGGAAAGAATGGCCGGACCGTGCCTTCAATCCAGCCATGCAGCGTCACCTGCTGCAAATTGCAACCCTTGCAGGCCCCCGACATGCGCACTTGCAGTGTTTCGCCATCATAGGAGACCATTTCTAGCGAACCGCCGTGAAAGTGCTCGACGTAGGCGCTGAGCACTTCAATCAGCGTCTTCATGCGCTCCTGGTCGGTGGCGTCAGATGAAACGAGGCTGAAATCTATCTGGCTGCTGGTATATTGTGTACTCATTGTATCCTTCCTAACATCACATAATAACGCTTTATAAACTGGAAAACCGGAGATAGGGTCTCGATTATCGAAATCGGTGAGTTCATTTACATTGCCCCTTTGCCAGGCAGGGGGCCCTAACGGCCCGCCGCCGCCCATATTCACCTCAACCACACCCGGCACAATATCCGCAGTGAGGTGAGCGTGAAAGGGCACGCGACCTCGCGGCGAAATCACGAACACCTCATCCCCTTCGACTATGCCGCGTTCTCCAGCGTCATCCTGGTGAATATTGACCAGAGGATGAGGATGTTTGGCAACCAGAGAGGGGATGTTATGATGCTGGGAGCGGAAGCCGGATTGGGTGCGGGCGCCGGTATTCAGGACAAGGGGGTATTGGGCGGCGCAATCAGGATTACTGATGGGTCCCTCTGTTGGTTCAGTGTATACCGGCAGCGGCTCGTAGCCATACTGCCGGAACCACTCCGATGTGATTTCAAATTTACCGGTGGGGGTATTAAAACCAGGACGGCCGTCTTCTCTTAGCAGCCCCTTTTCGTATTTGCGGTACTGCATCTCCGGCACCGTAAATGATACGCCTTCGGGATGCTGGCGCAGCGTTTCGAGAGTGAATTCCGTGTCACTCAAGGCATAGTTAACCAGGTCTTCTTCTGTTTGGGGCCAGTGGCTGCCATACCCCAATCGCCGGGCCAGCTCGGCAAAAATGAGATAGTCGTTACGGGCTTCGCCACGCGGCGGAATGACCCGCTGCCGTAACTGCACATGCCCATCGTAAATCATGTAGGATTCAATCTCGAACATGGTCGTAGCCGGCAGAATGTAGTCGGCGTATTCGGCATCGGCGGTGGGGAAACGGTTGATGATAACCAGCAAGTCCAGAGCCGCCAATGCCCGCCGCCACAGGGCTGGATTTGGCCAGGCAGTGATTACTGAGGCGCCACTGATAATCATG
Source organism: Promineifilaceae bacterium (SeqCode) (assembly GCA_049281335.1). Taxonomy (GTDB): domain Bacteria; phylum Chloroflexota; class Anaerolineae; order Promineifilales; family Promineifilaceae; genus JAKEFB01. The sequence goes on along the minus strand of JBAPRX010000219.1, from coordinate 4,750 downwards.
GCCCGAATGGGGTAGGGTTCGCTTTCCAGGATGGCCTGGGGCAGCATCACCGCGTGGGCTTCGTTGCGTACAGCATGGTAGAGTGGATATTCGGCCGAACCGATGGGGGGACGGCCGTTTTCCGGCGGATCAGTCAACAACCGTTTCAACTGCGGCCGGTTGGGCATCTTGAACAGCTTGCCGCCGGGAACATCCAGGTGTCCGGCCAACGCTTGCAGGGTCCATACCGCCCGAATCGCCTGGACGCCGGTGTTCGAATATTCAAGGCCGCTGTACATTAAAATTGAGCAGCCTCTCGCTTCTGCTATTTGCCGTGCCAGCAGCCGGATGCGTTCGGAAGGCACCCCGGTAATTGTTGCCACAGTTTCCGGCGTAAAGGCCTGCACATATTCACGTAGTTCGGACAACCCACGAACCCAATTATCGGCAAAGGTATGGTCGTACAAATCTTCCTGGAACAAGACATGGATGGCCCCCAAAGCCAGGGCGCCATCGGTGCCGGGGCGGACGCCAATCCACTCGGCTCGAAGGGCCTGGGCCGTTTCACTACAGCGGTGGTCAATGACGATAATACGCGCCCCCTGTTTTTGGGCACGCCGGATACGACGGAGGTTGATAGGTGGCGAATCGGTAGCCGGATTTCCACCCCAAACAAGGACCAGGTCAGCCTGCTCGATATCTTCCTTCAGGTTGCGGGCATAGTCCCCGAAGGTGGCCCTGGTGGCGATCATGCCGAAGGCGGCGTAACAAAGGGAGCCAACGCCGGTCGTATTGGGCGAGCCAAAGGGAAAGAAAACAGTGTTGGCCGAGGATTCGGCCGTGTTGCTGGGCGCGAATGTTTCATTGAGTCCAAATTCAAAATTGCCCCGTCCGGTGTAAACGCTGACGCATTCCGGCCCGTACTGAGCGGCCAATGAATGCAGCTTTTCCACAATCCCGTCATAAGCGGCGTCCCAACTGACGCGCTTGAACTGGGTGCCGGCCCGCTGTTGCGGATACAGAATACGGTCCGGCGAATAAACGACTTCTTTGGCCTGCAAGCCGCGCGGACAGACAATGCCCAATGGGTGGCCCTTGAGGGGGGTCAGGCGTTCGATTTTTCCATCCACCAAATGAACGTTGACGCCGCATCCGGCCGGGCAAACCCCACACATGCTGATGATCGTCTCGGTTTTCATATTACCCCTTCTCATGTGCCCGGTGCCCGAACGGACGCTACGATGTTAATAGCTGTTTGATTTCCTTGAGGGTGGTTGCCGGAAGCGGCGGAACCTGATGTTCATCCATAAGGGCTGCGGCTTGCTCGCGCAAACGGCCGTTAATACTCACCGACCCACCTTCCTGCCACGATTCCAGACGCTGCCGGTCAAAGTTCTGCGGCAGCCAATAGTCGCGCCAGTGAGCCATGGTATGGTCGTGGCTCAGAAATTCGCCGCCTGGCCCGACTTCGTGAATGACATCCAACGCCAGCGATTCATCATCCAGTCTCACCCCGTTAATAAAGCGCCGGGTCATACCAATCAGCTCGTTCGTTAGCACGATCAACTCCGGTGAGGTAGCCAACCCTGCTTCCAGATAACCAACATCATGATTGAGGTTTGTCCCGGCCAACAGCGCCGTCATCACCGAGAATTGGGCATCGGCCGCCGCCTGCCCATCCACTACCTTGCTGTCAGTATGGCCGGCATATCCCCAAACGGGCAGATGGTAAAAGCGTCCCATCTCCGCCGCCATCAGTCGCGCCAGTTGGAACTCCGGCGCGCCGTACACGCTGATCATCGTTTTCATATCCAGGTGGTGAACGCCATGCCCATAGAGAAACGGTGCACCTGCCTGCTGTAATTGATGCATCACCAGGCTGCTCAACACCTCCGCATTGCCCAACGCCACAGCCCCGGCCAGAGTAATCGGGGCCGTGCCGCCAATCATGGGGGCGGGGGAGTGGGTAATTGGAATCCGGTTTCGGGCACAGAATAACAGCTTCTCCGTCGCCGATTGGGCGTGTTTCAACGGCGAGGTGGGTTCGGAGTAGAGCAGCATATTTGGGAACTGGGAAAGATGGTCCATGCCACCGGCAACGGCCGAAAACATGGCCGTAATCGCTTCTAAATCGGCCAGTGTGTCACAAACGACGACAATCGGCTTGGTCGTATTTTGGAGCAAGGTAGCATATTGGTGCCAAAAATATCGGTCATCGGGAACATCACGAGGAACGCCCATTGACATGAGGAAGTTGATTTCGGGCAGGGCATCACACAAGCGGGCACAGGCCGCGACGTCGGCCAGTTTGAAATTGCGGCGCTCCCCACTGCGCGGATCTAAATAACGAAAGGTGTCGGAGCCGGGACCAAAATAACAGGAACGGCCGTCTAGCACAATCGCCGCTTCCTCCGACCCGCGCCGGTACAGATTAAATTGATCGGGAACCGAAGCCAGCGCCCATTCTACCGGGGACGGCGGAATTTTAACGAGGTTATCTTCCACAGCCGCCCCTGCTTTTTTCAGCAGCTCAAGTGCCGGTGGACAATAGACCTCAACCCCGGTGCGATGCAAAATATCAAGGGACGCACTGTGAATACGCAGACAGTCATTCTGACTGAACATACTCAACTTGGGCTGGATGCGGGGTAAATCATGCAAGGTTAAATCCGATTCGGTATGGGAACGGCGGCGGCTTTTACGGCGGCTTTTCATTTGTTCACTTCTCCAAAGAATACAGATCATTCAAACAGGTGGTGGTATCAGGCCAAAGGTGTGGAACGGTATGCTAACCAGTTTATATGAATATCGTGTTCATTCATATAATAAAAAGGCCCAATTGACGGAAAAGTGACAATCGTCTGTGATTTACATGCCGTTTATCACGCCTAATGACTCCCTGGAAAGTTGCAACGTAATATATTTTGTTTCTATCTACTTCTGAAACCCCCTTCCCTTTTCCTCAAAAGAGTGATATTATTAGAATATATGTTCTGATACAGTGCTTGGCAACACCTTCAAAACAAGAAACATCCATATAAAAATCCGATTTCGCACAAAAAGACCCAATCATTTGTGCTAATTCGTGGAAATTCGTGGCTGCTTTTTCTGAAGAACATTTTACCAATCACAACATGGTGAGAGAGAAGCAAAATCTATGGTTCCAGGACCCAAAAAGGGGTTAGACGGTATTACCCTGGCAGCACTGGCTTTTATGGTATTTATCGGATTGAGTCTCGTTGTTGATCGGGGGGAAGGCTCCTCCGGTCAGAACGACAGCCCTAACCCTACCCCATTCCAATCGGCCGTTAGCACCGGTGGCAAGCAAGCCACCACACCCGTATCACTGCCGACCACCCTACCCATTCTGGAGGACCCTAACCTTCTCGCCGCCCCCTATGACAAATACATCCTCACCCAAGGGCCGCACGGCTCCTCCTACGGCCATTCCGCCATAGACATCTCGGCCGGAAAAGGGGCTGTAATCAAATCCCCCATCAACGGCGTCGTCTCCGAAAGTTATATAGACGAATACGGCAACACCACCCTCCTTCTCGACAACGGCCGTTACACCGTCACCTTTCTACACGGCGACTACATCGTCAATCCTGGCGACACCGTCACGGTCGGCCAGCAAATCGGCACCGAGAGCAATCACGGCTACACAATGGACATGCAAGGCCGGCTGTGTACCAACCGCGACTGCGGCTACCACTCCCACCTCAACGTCTACGACAAGAGTCTCGGCGCCAATATTCCTAATCCACTCATCTACTTCGAGGTTCAACCCTCAAAGACCCTTACACCGTAAGCCCCTTGCGTCGTAAGAGTAGATAACAGCCAGCGAAAATCGTAGCAATCAACAACAGGATAAAGAGGTCCATAACGGCCGTCTTGCTCGAAACGCCCGCTGCCGAGAGGTTACTGGCGGTAACTGCCGTTGGGTCCTGCACTTGCATCGTCCCATCCATCGTTACCGGCGGCTCGCCACTGCCATCTTCATACGTCGAAACCACAATTGTCAGACTGCTGGTGCCAAGCTGGTTGCCCACAAAGGTGATTGTGCCAAACGGCAGCGTCCCGTTAACGCCAAAAGCAGCGATGGCCGTGTAGGAGACGACATCCGGCGGGACGCCATCTCCATCACTCCGATTGCAAAGATTAAAGTCAAAATCACTGGTGTTGGTGCTACAGGAGTCAAACGTCAAAACGGTCGGGTCATATTGAATGCGAATAGTCGCGGCCGTAAATGAATTTGCGGCTGGCACCGTAATGGTGATGGGAACGGTGACAGATTCTCCTGGGGCCACCATGCCAGAACCGATGACGATGGTCGAAGGAACCATCACCTCCGGCGCTTTTCCGTCCCCCGAAGACTGGTTTTGGGGAATCGAAACGGCCGTCTCCACAACCTTTCCAGAAAGCGGAATGTCCTTCTCCGTCCCCTGCGTCCCACCGCGCCGAACCGTCATTCGGCCGTTTCGCAGCCGGGGAGAGCCGCCGCTGCCATCCTCAAGAGCCTGGACGATCAGCGAGAGGTTGGAAACCCCTTCCGCCTTGCCGGTGAAACCAATCTCACCGAGCAAGGTTTCGCCGCTCAGACCACTGACCGCCAGGGCGCTGATGGAGACGGTTCGGCCGTCCTCTTGCAAAGCGCACAGGCCCAGGTCAAAAGACGACTCATTGCTGGTGCAGCCATCAAAGGAGACGATGGCAGGATCAAAGGTGATGTCCAGCGTAACGGCCGACAGGCTGTTATTGGCCGGAATCG
>JBAPRX010000218.1:0-9478 GCA_049281335.1 Promineifilaceae bacterium (SeqCode) | reverse complement strand
TTGGTTTGAATCTCTACCAGATTGGCGGGGAAATTCCGGCGGGCGTTGTTAACCTGGTCAATATCTACGAAACGGACACCGGTCGGTGGATGTCCGGTACGTCCAAGCCAACGGCCGTTGCTGATGCGACCGCCGCTGTTTTATTCGGTGAGATTTTTGTTCCTGGCGGCCGGTTGGCCGATGGTCAGCCAACCGCTGTTGTTGAAGCTTACAGCCCGGCGAATAATGCCTGGCGGCCGGTTGCTCCCTTGCCAACGGCCGTTGCTGGTGCGTTGACCCTTTCAAACGGCAGCCTGCTATATGTGTTTGGCGGTTGGGATGGTGAAAATTATCTGGCTGATGCCTATGTCTATAATCCCGGAACCGATGTCTGGGAATCCCTGCCACCGATGCCGGAAGGACGCGCCTTCACAACCGGCGGCCTTCTATCTGGTAAATTGTACGTTGTGGGGGGAAAAAATGAGGCGGGCGAACTGGCTGTTTGCAGCTATTTCGACCCAGAGACAGCCATATGGTCTACCTGTCCTGAGATGAACCAGCCAAGAGCGGGGGCGGGGGCGGCCGTTTTGGTTAATAACCTCCTGTATGTCATTGGCGGCGGTACCGGTTCACAAACGTTAGACAGCGAATTTTACAATACTGAACTGGCAACATGGCAGCCGGTTTCTATGCCGATGTTGGCAGATGATTCCTGGTATTATCTGGCTGTTGCCAACATTGAAACCCGCATTTTTGTCTTTGGAGGCAAGCAAGGAGAGTCAATTATAGATAATGGTTATGTTTTTTCACCTTTTGTTCACCAAACTTTCCTTCCTGCGGTTGGCGCGGATAGGTAGTATGGTAAACTCTTTTGCAGTGAACCATGACAAACCCTGACCAGATGCTTGAACAGGCTGCGGCGGCGGCCGAAAGAAAAGAATATTGGAATGCTATCGCACTTTATACCGATATCCTGGCCCAAACGGATCCCCATTCCCAGGATACGGAAGTAGGACAAATACGGCTGACTTCTCTTCGGGAGCGTGGCGTTTTGTTTGGTGCGTTGGGGGAACAAGAAGCAGCCCTTGCCAGTTATGAACAATATTATCTGGAAGCTGGAACAAGCCGCCATGCAGTAGATGCCCTTATCCTGATTGGAAACCAGCAAACGTATATGGCCCATTTGGACAAGGCAATGGAAGCACACCGGGAGGGGCTGCAATTAGCCGAGGCGCTTAATTACACGGCCGGTCGGGCCAATTCGCTGGGAGGGGCAGGGTTGGTAAATTATCATCTCGGCCGTTTTGAAGAGGCTGTCTCCAATTTCAAAAAATCATTGGCTCTGTTAGAGCAGCTAGGCGACAGAGCCGAACAGGCCCGCTGTTGGAACCGCATGGGGATGTCGCACGCCCGGCTTGGCGAACTTGACAAAGCCATTAATGATTTCAAAGAAAGCTCCCAGCTTTTCTTAAAGATTTCAACGCGAGATTTGAACGCGCTGCAAACGGGGATAAACGCCCTAAACAATCTTGGTGAATGTTACCAAAGCCTGTTCGATATGAATCAGGCCCTCATTTATCATCAGGAAGGATTGAAACTGGTTGAAGCTATGAATCTGCCTTCTCTGGAGTCTGATCTCGGCCGGAATCTAGGCGTAGATTTATATTCTCTGGGACGAGTCGAAGAAGGCATTGCGTACCTCGAACGTTCGCTCAAGATCAGTCGAGAAACTAATACGCCTGACATAGAACTCCAGGCGCTTTATTCTCTGGCAACGGCCGAAATTCAGCGGGGCAACCTGGAAAAGGGCTGCACCTATGCCCAGGAGTTGAAGGTGCTGGCGGAAACTCACCAGACTCGCGGCTATCAGGCTGATAGTTTGCACGCGCTTGGCTTGTACTATAGAGAGAATGAAGAAGTTGAGGAAGCCCAACAGTTGTGGCAGCAGGCATTGTTCCTGGCTCACGAAACCGGCCGTCGTATGCTCCTGTGGCGTATCCATGCTGGTTTATCCAGCATAGCCCCTAACAAGGCACTGGCCGATGTTCACAATCGCATTGCCAGCGAAATTATCCTCCAGATTTTAGACCCCATTCAAGATGAGACATTGTGCCAGACTTTTTTGAATGCTCCCCCCGTCCGCGCCATCTTTAATCAACTCGAAGAAGCAGCCTAATCCCCCAAAAACCCAGACAAACTACATCAAGCAGCTTCCAGTGTCAGACCCTCATTGTTAATTGTTAACTTCTCACTGCTAACTGCTTACCAACTCCGGATCACAACCCTTCAAAAAAATCCTTCTCCTTCAACCCCGGCGTTGGTGGCGGGTAAATCCGCATAAACGTCTCATTGGCAAAGAAAAGCTTTTGCAGCAGCTTTGGAATGAGACGGGTGAAACTGCTGCCACCACCCTGACTGCCATGCTCTGTCCCGGCTGCTACCTTTATGTCCCAATAATCCCGATAATTGATCCGAGTTGTAATCCTTGCCGGGTCTACCCCCAGGCGGGTCAGGTCAACATCTTTATTTCGGCCGACTCTGGTTGGATCTATCCCTCGCAGTCGCATCAACCTCACCATAAAACGAATCCAACGGTTGGAGAGAGCGGAGTAATAAAGTTTCTTGGGCTGATAAGACGGTAGGCCAATCTCAGGGTACTTCTCAGGGTCGCCAGCAGCATAAAAAGCGGCCGTTGTTATCTTGTAACATTGGATATGATCCGGGTGAAAGTAACCACCGGTTTCATCGTGGGTCAGGATGACTTGCGGCCGTATTTCTCGAATCAGTTTCACGACCTTGCAAACTGCCTCATCCTCATCGGAATTGATGAAGGCCGCAGGATGTTTATTAGCCTCGTCTCCAATATAGCCAGAATCTCGATAGTTCAATGTATGGAGCGTGACACCCAGAATCTTTGTGGCTGCTTTCAACTCTTCGGCTCTGGCCTCGGCCAGCCGGGAGCGATCCCCCTGCCATTTTTCATCAATAGACCCTGCTGCCCCATCGGTCGCAATAGCGACATGGACATCAACCCCGCTATGGGCGTAGCGGGCTAATGTACCGCCCGGCCCGTAAGATTCGTCATCCGGGTGGGCTAACACGGCTAATAGTGCGTAATGTTCAGTCATAACTTCCTGTGCGTGTGGTGAAAACTTTAGTAATCCCAACCTCCCGGAAGTTGTTTATGAGCAATGATTTAGTGGAAGAAACTTCCGGGAGGTTTTAAGTTATTTTGTTTACAATGTATTTAACCAATCGCTGTAGAAAGGCTAAAAAACGAAAGTTTAGGTGATCTTAATCCTCAAATATCTCCTCAATCCCTTCTCCCAGGATAAGGAGCGCATCATTAATCTGGCTTTCGCTGACAACCAGCGGAGGAATCCAGCGAATGACATTACCATGCGTCCCACAAGTCAGCAGCAAGAGATTCCTATCCAGACATTGGGCCTGAATACGAGTTGCCAGGTCTTTATCCGGCCCCCTGCCAGGAACCCCGATTTCCAGGCCGACCATCAACCCCCACCCACGAATATCACCCAGGAAAGGCCATCGAATCTGCATCTCTTCCAGAGCATCCCGAAGTTGTTGGCCGCGTGCCTCCGCATTTGCCAGCAGTCCTTCTTCCGTAATGACGTCAATGGTCGCAACGGCGGCGGCGGCAGCAACCGGATTCCCGCCATATGTGCCACCGTGTGTCCCTGTTTTCCAACGGCCCATTAGATCGCGGGGGGCAGCGACAGCGCTCATCGGCATTCCAGAGGCCAGTCCCTTCGCCATGACCAAAATATCAGGCACGACACCGGAATGTTCCAAAGCGAAGAACTTTCCGGTACGGCCGAAACCGGTCTGCACCTCGTCAAAGATCAACAAAATGCCGTGCCGGTCACAGATGTCTCGCAGTCCTTTCATAAAGGCGGGTGGAGCGGGAATATAGCCCCCTTCGCCCAATACCGGTTCAATGATGATTGCGGCCGTTTCTTCTGGCGCGGTCTGGCTGTGGAGAATCAATTCCAACTCGTTCAGACAAAAATCAACGGCCGTTTGCTCATCCCAACCATAACGGTAGATATAGGGAAACGGCGCAACGAAAATACCGGCAGCAAGCGGCTGGTAGCCACTGCGGTAAACGGTTTTGCTCGTAGTCATCGCCATTGCCTGGTTGGTACGGCCGTGAAACGATCCCTGAAATACTATTACATTCGGCCGACCGGTTGCCTGTCGAGCCAGTTTCACTGCGCCCTCCACCGCCTCAGCTCCGCTGTTGCTAAAGAAAAAGCCGTCCAATGGTTCAGGAACCACCGTTTGCAGTTTCTCCGCTAATTCCAGGACTGCACCGCTGTAAACGATGTTGATCTGCCCGTGAAGGAGCTTTCCAGCCTGTTCCTGAATGGCTTTGACAACTTTCGGGTGGCAGTGGCCGGTATTGGTCACACCTATTCCACTGGTAAAATCCAGATAAGCCGTCCCCTCAGAATCATAAAGATAACACCCGTCACCCCGTTCAATCACAAGCTCTGTCAGGTGGCTCCATACTGGAGAGAGATGAGTTTTTGACATTTCAACCATATTAACTTTCCACGAATAATTGACTACTTCTATGAATATCTTTTCTCGACGGGCTTGTGGAATGCCAGCATCATAGGCAGCAGGGGAACTTCACGCACCGTCCGAAATGGGTGGCGGACACCCGGTAGAACAATGAGTTCGCCATTGGCCACCACCCGGCTCAATCGCTGCGCTTCGGGCAGCGAAACCAGTTCATCCCTATCGCCAACACTAATCAGACAGGGGTTTTGGGTGTGGGCTGCCATGCCCTCTGTTATGCCCTCTTGGGAGAGATACCCAACCAGATCGGCCGCCTGCCGAACCAATACACGCCAATGACTGCCGCCGTGTTCTTGGGCTAACTGGTTGGCATATCCTGGAACCTTTTGTCCCATTGCGTCGGGGTCAAGCTGGGCACGCATATTTGCCACCGCTTCATTTGTCCAATAAAACTTGGTCGCGTGCATTAACAACGTACTGACCCGGCGCGGATGGTTCAATGCCAGCATTAACCCTAAATAGCCCCCCAAACTATAACCGGCAATATGGAAGGTGTCGGCATGCAAATAGTCGGCCAGCCCCAAAATATCCTTCATCATGCGTTCGGGATTGAGCCAGGAGGCTTTGTTTTCAGATCGGCCGTGTCCCCGCAAATCCATCAGCACCACCCGGTAAGATCGAGACAATGGGCTGATAAAGTTGCGCCACTGTGTGCCGATTGAGCCTAGCATTCCCGGTAAAAGGATTAATGTTTCGCTTTGCGATGAATTGTCACCGTATACCTGGAAGTTAATCGCTGTACCATCATCCGCGTTCCAAATAGCCATACTACCCTCTAATGAGTACCTAGTAATCGAGCAATAAGCTGAAACCAGCTCTTCATTGCTCAATTACTAACTACGCAGTTACTTACTTCCCTTTCCCATCGCCACCGCAAAACCAATCGCATGGGTCGCCGTATGGGAAAGGCTGATTGACCACTCATGGAGTCCTAATTCGGCCGCTAATGTCTCGGCCTGGTTGTGCAAAACCAGTTCCGGCTTGCCTCGGCCGTTACTGACAACCTCAATATCTGTCCAATTAACGTCGCCAATGCCCGTTCCAAGCGCCTTACCAACCGCTTCTTTGATCACAAAACGGCCGGCCAACTGTTCCGGCCGATCTTTACAAAACTCTTGTTCCGCCGGAGTAAAAAAGCGCGTGTAGAATCGATCCCCGTGTCGGGCTATCGCCCGTTCTATCCGGGCGATCTCAATCATATCTACCCCAACGCTTAACATACTACTTATGCTTGTTTCATTGGACCGGCAACGGCAATACCAATCTGTTCCGTACTCAAATACTTTTTGGCCGCTGCTTGAACGATTTCGGGAGTCATCGCATTAATCTTTTCTGGCAGCTTTTGGAGATAATCCAAGCCCAACTGGTACAGTTCGATATCGGTGATGATCGTTGCCATTCCGTCGTTGGTTTCAAGGCTGACCGGAAGCGTGCCGCTGCGGTATGCCTGACTGTCGGCCAGTTCTTCTTCGGGAATTGGCTCGTTGATGATGCGATCTATCTCATGCAGAATGCTGTCAATGGCCTGCTGCACCTTCTCAGGAGAAACGCCGGTGCTGACATACCAGGGCGCTGGGCCTAATCCGCCTTGAAGGCGACTGTAGGCGTAGTAAGCTAACCCTTGCTCCTCCCGAACGGTCAGTCCTAACCGGCCCATCATACCGAACACGCCTAAGACGGTATTTGCCATGCTTGCTTCCAGGTAGTCGGGGGCAGAACGAAGCGGCCCAGGCAAACCGAGCATAATGTCTGATTGGGTTTTCTGGGGCATATCAATATGGGTTCGCAGCGTTTCGGCCGGTAACTCGACGGAAGGAAGTTCTGGCAGTTGTTCGGGAGCTGGCTGCCAGTCGCCAAAGGCGGCTTTCACCTTTTCCAGTGCGTCTTCATGTTTGATCGCGCCAACGACGGTGATGATCATTCCTTCCGGGCCGTAGTAACGGCCGTGAAAGTCTTTCAAATCTTCACCGGTGATGGTGGCAACGGACTCCAATGTCCCATCCAGGCTGCGGCCGTATGGATGATTTGGGTAGAGCAGTTCCCGAAAGGCACGACCCGCCTGATAGCGGGTGTCATTGGCCCGAATGTGCAAGCTCGCCATTACCTCGCCTCGAACTGGCTCAATCTGCTCTGTCGGGAAGGTCGGCCGTCTGAGTGATTCGGCCAATAAATCCAGCATCAAATCCAAATCTTCGGCCAGACTGCTCGTTGAGAACTCCGTCACGTGCCGCCCGCTAGAAAAGTCAATGTTGGCGCCAATGGACTCAATGGATTCATAAATTTCATCGAAACTGCGTTTTTCGGTGCCGCGCAGCAGCATTTCGGCCGTAAAGCTCGACAATCCAACCTTTTCGGCCGATTCGCCCAATGCGCCTGCCCGAACCAGGCCGTCTACCACGACCGATTCGGCCGCAAAATTCTCGTATACAAGAAGCACAATCCCGTTGTCCAGAACGTAGCGATGGATTGATTCCGGGCCGGGATACGTCTTATCTAACATATTTTCTCCAGTTAAGTCTGTCTTTAACCATTTGCAACAGGTATCACGCTTGACCAGTTACTGGCTGCTGACAATGATCACCATGATACCATTGCAAATAAAGAATTATCAACTCGTTCAGCTGCCACTAGGTTCGTACAAAGCTACTGTCCGATTACCACGACCCAGGTATAGTTGGCGAACCCGTTCAATATCCTCCAGCGTTACCGCTTCCAGGGTATCAAGCGTTCGTTCATACCAGCCATAATCACCGCTGACGGCCTCGGCCATGCCAATCATCTGTCCCTGACCACTGACGCTTTCCCCGGCCATCACGAACTGGGCTTTGGCCCGTTTTAGCGCTTTGTCCAACTCCGCCTGGGTAATTGGCTCGTCGGCCAGCCGTTCCAGTTCGGCTTCAAGGGCCGTTTCTACTTCGGCCAACGTTCGGCCGGGGCGAACAACGGTGCTGATGGTATAGAGATAGGGATCAATTGTTGGGGAGGCGTTGCCGCTGACGGCGACGGCCAGGTCTTGACCAACCAGGGCCTTATACAGCCGGGAACTCTTGTTGGTTGTTGGGCCACCAAAATAGCCCAGGCTGCTGCCTCCGGCATAAGCGGCGTTCAACAAAATCAGGGGATAAAAGTCGGGATGGGTGGCGTTGGGCGCTCGGAAAGCGTAAATCAGATAGGCGGTGTCCCCAGGCCCATGAACAAAGACGCGCCGTTCGCCACGCTGTTCCGGTTCCGGCCGAGTTGTCTTATCCAGCGGCGGGCCGGAGGGAATGTCACCATACAACTCTTGAATACGGTCTAGCATTTGTTTCGTTTCAAAATCCCCCGCCACAACGATGGTGGCGTTGTTGGGGGCGTAATAGGATTTATAATGGTTATAGAGGTCGTCCCGGCTCATTGTTTTCAGGTCTGTTTCATCACCGATGGTGTCGTGGTGGTAGGAATGAACCCGAAAAGCGGCCGCAGACAGCTCTTCCCGCAGCAAGAAGGTTGGTTGGTTTTCATACATATGCCGTTCAGAAATGATGACTGTTCGCTCGGACTCCACATCTTCGGGGGTCATAATGGCGTTAGGCATTCGGTCGGCTTCGAGGCGGAGGGCCAAGTCAATCCGATCTGAGGGCATTGTTTCAAAATAGGCGGTGAAATCAATCCAGGTGAAGGCATTAAAACGGCCGCCTTCCCGCGACACCAGCCGATCCAGCGAACCGGGCGGAAACTGTGGCGAGCCTTTGAACATCATATGTTCAACCCAGTGCGAGACGCCGGTGATGCCGGGGATTTCGTTCCGGCTGCCTACCCGGTACCAGACCCAAAAGCTGGTAACAGGGGCGTGGTGCATCTCTTTCAGGACAACGGTCAGGCCATTGTCCAGGGTTGTTTTCATGACAGGTTGAGGCATAAATGATTCTCCTCTTGTAAAGTTAAGTTTAGTTAGCAGTAAGAAGTCAATGGTAAATAGTTTGTGGAGCGATAGTTGACTTTGCTAATACTTCTTCAAATGATGCGCTCCCAAAAGTATATCTACTCACTGATTTTTTGGATAATTCGCCGGATTATAGAGTGAAAACATTTGCTTGCCTACCTCCAAACAGTTATCCTTCTCTTCTTGTGACAGAATTAGCAATCGAAACCAGAAACCTGACTAAAACCTTTGAGCCGCCGCGTGGCTGGCGGCGGCTGGCACGCCGCCGGGGAACAACGGCCGTTAAAGATGTCAACCTAACCGTTGAGACCGGCGAGTTGTTTGGCCTGTTGGGGCCGAATGGGGCCGGAAAGACGACGCTGGTCAAGATGTTGTGTACGCTCATTCTGCCGACCAGCGGCTCGGCAACCATTGCCGGGTATCCGATGTCTAGGGCGGGCCATATTCGGCAGCATGTGGGGCTGGTCGTGACTGATGAACGGAGCTTTTACTGGCGGATGACTGCAAGGCAGAATCTCCAGTTTTTTGCCTCCTTGTATGGCTTGCATGGCAATGCGGCAAATAATCGCGTTCAGAATGTACTGGAAGCGGTTGACTTGGAGGAGGATGCGGAACGGCCGTTTAGTAATTATTCAAGCGGCATGAAACAACGGTTGGCGATTGCTCGCAGCTTGCTGCATATGCCCCGAATACTTTTCCTGGATGAACCGAGCCGCAGTCTGGACCCGGTTGCCACGATCCGGCTGCATAATCTGATTCTGGATTTGATGGCGCGGCAAACGATGACGATTTTCCTCATCACCCATGATCTGCTAGAGGCGGAAAAGCTGTGTGGCCGGGTGGCGGTGATGGACGAGGGGCGAATTCGAGTTGTCGGCCGTCCTTCGGATTTGCGGCGACAGTTACAACCCAGGCAACGGTACAGTGTGTGGGTGGATAGTTTTGACGAGACGGCCGAACGGGCAATACGGC
>JBAPRX010000217.1:0-12266 GCA_049281335.1 Promineifilaceae bacterium (SeqCode) | reverse complement strand
GAATGCAGCCCTACCAAGTCAGCCCTAAACTACGGCAGGTTTCGGCCGCTTCCTGGGGCGGTACAACCGACGCTACCCATGCCGAAAAGGTCGTGGATGAATTCATGGGACGGAGTGATGGGTCGGCCGGGCAGCGTTTTGAACTCCAAATGAAGCCGGTGCTTGACAGACTCCCCGGAGAGCATCTGGTGGTACAGGTAGAAGGCGAAGGATCGCAGCATTGGCAAGAAGTGACCGATTTCTCCGACTCCGGGGCCAGTGACCGTCACTACACCCTCGATCCGGTCAGCGGCGAACTCCGCTTTGGCCCGGCCATACGCCAACAAGACGGAACGGTCAAGCTGTACGGCGCAATTCCACCACGTGGGGCCAATCTCGTCTTCAAAGGCTATCGCTATGGCGGTGGCCAGGAAGGCAATGTCCAAACCGGTATTCTCAATACCTTGAAAACGGCCATCCCTTTTATTGCACGGGTCAGTAATCGGCGGCCTGCCTGGGGCGGGTTGGATGCCGAGACGTTGGAATCGGCCATGATGCGAGCGCCAGCCCTGCTTCGCTCGCGGGATAGGGCGGTGACGGAGTCGGACTTTGAATTTTTGGCGCGACAGGCATTACCGGCGGCTATCGGCCGTGTTAAATGCCTCCAGCCCCGGCCATCGGAAGCTGGTCGAGTGGCTCCAGGCCAGATTTATCTGCTGGTTATTCCCCGGCTGCAAAAACCGGGCCGTTATCTTGAACCGGCCGAATTGGAGCTTGATGCAGGTGATGTCGGCCGTTTGGATGCCTACATGGAAGACCGCCGCCTGCTGACCACCAGGGTGGACATTCGCCCGCCCGCCTATCGCTATGTCTCTGTCCGGGTGGAGCTTCGAGGTGCACCGGGCGTGCCGCAGGAGGCGGTTGAAGCGGAGGTGTTGAACCGGCTGTACCGCTTCCTGAATCCTATAACCGGCGGGCCGGATGGGGAGGGGTGGTCTTTCGGCCGAGATTTGTTTGTGTCCGACGTTTACCAATCGCTTCAAGGGACGCCAAACGTCCAGTTTATTCGTGGGTTGGAGATGCGGGCCTCGCAGCCGGGCGGCAGCGGCGAAGGCGAGCCGGTTGAATCGCTGGAGGTGGTGGCGCATGGGGTGATTGCCTCGGCGCGGCATGAGGTGGTGTTTGTGTAATGAAGATGGTAATTAGGTAATTGGCTGTGCCTCTGATCAATTACCCAATTACCCAATTACTCAATTACCCAAACAAGGAGTGCGATATTATGATGGGTAATATTAGACGGCCGTTCCGAAGCGGCCGTTTTTTTATTTGGGTCTTGTTCTTGTTGGGGTGTAATTTGTTGGCGGAAACGCCTTCGGCGGCGACCCAGCCTGCTCTGACTGAAAACGTGGCAGCCATCCCGACTTCGGCAGTGGTTTCGGAGACACCTTCCGGTTCGGCTGTAAACGGCCGACTCCTTTATGTTGCCAATAATGGCTCTGACGACAACGACGGCAGCCAGTCCGCCCCTTTATTGACCATTCAAGAGGCGGTTGACAACGCTAATCCCGGAGACACCATCGAAATTGAGACCGGAACCTATGCCGGGGCCAGAATTGAACGATCCGGAACGGCCGATGCCTGGATTACGTTAACGGCCGTGCCTGGCGCGACGGTTCTCATCAATACCCCTGGCTCCAACAACAAACATGACAGCAACCTGGAGATCGAAACCTGGGAAGGGACCGAAATCGTCTCTTACTGGATCATTGACGGGCTGGAAGTCGCCAATGCGCCTAACTGGGGTATTGACATGCGGGGCAACAGCAGCGACCATTCTCACCACCTGATTATTCGCAACAATAAGGTCCACGACAATGGAACCGGCAGCGGGAAAACCGGCATCTTTACTGCCTTTGTGGATGATATTGTTGTGGAGGGAAACGAGAGCTATGCCAATGGGGAGCATGGCATTTATCTCAGCAACAGCGGCGACCGTTTCACAGTTCGGGGCAATCGGCTCCACAACAATATGAACTGTGGTTTGCACATGAACGGCGACGCCAGCCAGGGCGGTGACGGCATCATTTCGGACGGTATTGTGGAAGCTAACACTATCTATAATAATGGTCTGGGCGGCTGTGCCGGGATTAACATGGACGGTGTGACAGATACCATTGTCAGAAACAACTTATTGTATGACAATCATGCTTCGGGCATCGCTATCTTTCAGCAGGATGGGGCGGTTTGCTCGCATGACAACCGGGTCTTGAATAATACGATTTTGAATGAATCGGACGGCCGTTGGGCCATTACCATCAGCCACACCAGTTGTGTGAATAACAAACTCTTTAACAACATTCTCTATACCGCCCACTCTTTTCGCGGGAGTATCGAGATGCCAGATGATACGATTGCAGGCTTTGAGAGCGACTACAACATCGTTATGAATCGCTTTAGCATTGATGATGGCAACAGCGTTATTAGTCTGGGCGAGTGGCAGGCATTAGGATACGACGCTCACTCGCTCATCATCAATTTTTCTCAGCTTTTTGTCAATATGGGGGCTGATGATTATCATCTGATAGCTGACAGTCAGGCCATTGACAGCGGGGTAACATTACCAGATGTACCAACAGACCTGGACGGCCGACCCAGACCGGCAGGTGCTGCCTTTGACATTGGCGCATATGAATACTCGCTTCTCTCACCGGCCGGGTTTTTGCCTGTAGTTGTTAAAGGCAATGGGCCGTGATAGGGGTGTTTCTGGGGATGGAAGTTGCATAATGCGTAGAATGTAAAGCGTAAGTGACCCTCCGCAAATAAGGGCGCATTTATGCGCTGCGGAATTGTGCGGACGGTTTAAGAGTAAGCTGCCTCCCGAATAGATATTTTATTGCTGGCCGCTTACTAAGGGTTTTGCAAGGCAAAAATTACATCTTGCGTTTTACGTCTTAACCTTTAAGATGTTTCTCAAGAGCATAAGTATAAACATATGGACGATAGCTTCGTTGGCGAACAAGTAGGCAATTATCGAATTGAGGCCCTGTTGGGGCGTGGTGGAATGGGGGCTGTTTATCGCGCTCAAGATATCAACCTTGCCAGATTGGTGGCATTGAAAGTCATGCACCGCCACCTGGCCGATCAGAGCCGTTTCAAGCAGCGCTTTATGCAGGAAGCGCAAGCCGCTGCCCGGCTCGATCATCCCTCCATTGTCAATATTCAGAATTTCGGCCAGGACGGAGATACCCTGTATATGGTGATGACCTTCATTGAGGGGGGAAATCTGGCCGACTATATCAAGGCGCTAAGAAAGCAGGGGAAGTCTGTCAAACTGGATGAGATTCTATTTCTCTTGTCCCAGGTAGCCGATGCGTTGGGATACGCCCACGCCAGGGGCGTTCTTCATCGAGATGTGAAGCCGGACAATATCATGATCAAACGGCTGTTTCGGCCGGAACGCGCCGGTGAGCCGCCGCTGCGGGCGGTTGTTACCGATTTCGGCCTGGCCAAGCTGCTAGAAGGGGGGATGCACACCGCCACCGGTACGCTGATGGGGACAAAGGATTATATTTCGCCCGAACAATGTAAAGGCGAACAGCCCGGCCCTCAGTCAGATATTTATGCGTTGGGTGTGATGCTTTACCATTTCGTGACCGGCAAACCCCCGTATGAGATAAATTCGCTGACCGAAGCGCTTGTCAAACATATCAATGAGATTCCGCCGCCGCCGACTGTCGTACGGCCGGGACTGCCCGCGTCGTTGGAAGCGGTTATTAATATGGCAATGGCCAAGGACCCGGCCGACCGTTTTGAAAACGCAGAGGTGTTTGCAACTCGTTTGCGGCAAATCAGGGCTGGCCTGACAGAAGAGCAGATCATTCACTTCGCACCTATGACCCACGTGTTGAGTGTCATCGATCAGTTAACCACCGAGGAAAATGTCATCCCTCCTGTTCCAACAAGAACGCCGACACCGCCGCCCACAACTGTTGAATCCCCCAAACGGGTATCCGAGCCAGCTAACGTTAAGATGGTCTTGCGTCCGACCCGGTTGAGTGTTGTTCCGGGTAACAAGGTAACGGCCGATATTATCTTGCAAAATACCGGTGGAACGGCCGCTTCCGTTCGACTCCACGTTGAAAGCCTGCCGCCAGAGTGGGTAAAGATACGGCAGGATACCATTCATCTGCCGCCCGGTTCCCAACAGGCTTCCGCCATTATTATCAGCCCGCCCCTGGAAAGCAGCACCACAGCCGGTATACAAACGTTCCGGGTAGCGGCAATTAACAGCGACACCCACCAGGAGATGGTCGCAATGGCCGGTCAGGTTCACGTTGGGCCATTCGAGCGGTTTATCTCTGAACTGCGGCCTAACGTGGTAAAGAATGGGGAGACAGCCCGGCTGTTCGTCCGAAATGATGGCAATGTGAAGGCGACGTTCCAGGTTGGCGGGGAAGACCCGCAGAATCTCATCCAGTTTGGTTCCGTTAACAGTCAGTTGCAGGATGTTGCACCCGGTCAGGTGGGTATGATGGATCTGCGCGTTTCAACCGAAAATCGGCCGTTGATCGGCCGAACCAAAACGCTCCCGTTCAAATTGCAAATCAGAACTCAATCCTCCTACCAGCCCCTTGACGCCCAATTGGCCGTTAAACCTCGCATTCCTATTGCACTGTTGGGGGTGATACTCATTTTGGTCTGTCTGGTTGGCGCTGCCGGCGTTTTTCTGCTGTTTAACAATGGGACGCGGGAAACGGTAGATGTTGAAGCTACGAATGAGGCTCAACTTATCGCCCAGCAGCAAACGGAAGAGGCTCGGCCGACTACAATGGAGCAGCCAACCCCGGACGCGCAGGAGACACAGACGGCCGAAAAAGCCGTTGAAGCGGAAGAAACGGTGGCGGCGATTTCGACCGAGTCCGACGAGGATGAGGACAATGATGGCCTCTCTGATTTGCTCGAACTGGCGCTGGGAACAGACCCGGACGTGTCCGATACCGATGGGGATGGGTTGTTGGATGGAGAAGAAATCAACCAGTTCAACAGCGACCCAACCAAGGCGGATACGGATGGTGATGACCTGGCGGACGGTGAAGAGATCAGGATTTATCACACATCGGCCAATAACCCCGATACAGATGGTGACGGTGTGACAGACGGCCAGGAGATTGAATCGGGGCGTAATCCGCTGCTTCAGGAAACCAGCACCCCAACTGTAACCAGCACCCCCGCAGCCACGCCAACGGAAACGCCAACGCCGACCCCAACTGTGACCCCGACACCTCAAAATACCGCTGCCGGAACCGGCAGTGGGCTACCGTTGGGATTTGAATCTTTTGGCGTGTGGGGGCGGGGTGATCAGGCCTATGGAACCATTACTCAATCTGGCGAACAGGTTCACAGCGGTGGCTCTTCGGCTAAGATAAGCTATGATTTTCCAACCACAGACAATGATTTTGTGGTTTTTCTCCAATTTGATGATATTCCGGGCGAACCAACTGCTCTCAGCGTTTGGGTTTATGGGGATGGTTCCGGCCATTACCTGAATGCCTGGATAATTGACAGCGAGGGGGAGACCTGGCAGGTTCCTTTCGGCCGTGTTACCCATACCGGTTGGGCGCAGATGACAGGTGAGATTGACACTGACCAGGATTGGCCCTGGACGCATATTAGCGGCCCCAGCAATGAAGTGGTGGATTATCCTATTCGCTTTCGCGGCTTTGCCCTGGATGATCTGAACAACGCTTACACCGGTCAGGGCGAGATTTACCTGGATGATTTAACGGCCGTTCAATAGATCCTTTGTAATTGGGTAATTAAAGTGTGGTTGTTTCAGGCAATTATCCAATCATAAGCTACCGTTAATGACCCGGTTACCAGGAATAATTTTCCATGAATGACAGCTACTGGTTAACGACATTTTTCCGGCGATTCGGCCGTTTGCTCGGTACGCTGGCATTGGCTCCGACCGGTTTGACGGCCGCACAGCCTGTTCTCTGGCTGCATCATCTGGCCTGCTGCCTGTTTGACCTGTTGGGTGGGCCAGAACTGTCTCAATTAGTGATTCACGCGCTGACCGATACCCGGCTGCTGACTGCCCAAGAGATTGAGGCAGCGTCGGCCGTTTTGGGCAAGACAGCCATCCCCTATGAACGTATTCGGATTGCCCAAGGCGGCATTCTGATTTATGCTTTCCAGAAGAACAAAAATCGAGCCTTTACCACCTGGCATACCATCAATATGCCGGAGGGTTCGGACAAGAATCTACCGCTGCTGGTTCACGAATTGACCCACACCTTCCAATTCGAGCGGGTTGGCTCTGTTTATATTGGTCAGGCATTGTGGGAACAGAAAAAACAGGGCCGAGAAGCCTATCACTATGGCGGTGAAACGGGGCTGTTGTTGGCCCGCGCTGCCGGAAAGTGCTATCGGGATTATAATCGGGAACAACAAGGGCAGATTTCACAGGATTACTGCGACCATTTGGCTGCCGGTAAGGATGTTTCAGCTTTCGCGCCCTTTATTGCTGAATTAAGGGCCGGCAAATTATGACGAATCTGATTGGAAAACGGCTTGACCATTTCCGGGTAGATATGCTGCTCGGCGAGGGGGGAATGGGGTCGGTCTATCGTGCCTATGATATGAACCTGGCCCGTCCGGTCGCCTTGAAGGTCATGCACCCTCATCTAACCCGCCAGCCGGAATTCCAACAGCGTTTTTTACAAGAAGCGCAGGCTTCCGCTCGTCTCAGCCACCCGAATATTGTGGATATTTACCATTTCGGCCGTAGAGAAGATTTGCTCTACATGGCAATCGAATATATCGAGGGGGACAGCCTGGGAGCCTATATCGGCCATTTGTATCGCAATAAACAATTCATCCGCCTGGACGAGACGTTGGACTTATTGGCCCAGGTAGCTGACGGTCTTGACTACGCCCACCGGCAGGGGGTGGTTCATCGGGATGTTAAACCAGACAATATCTTGATTAAGGTCGAAGAACACCCGACCGAGGAGGGCGCATCTGTCTTGCGGGCCGTCGTCACGGATTTTGGGCTGGCAAAGCTGCGAGAAGGGGGCATTCAGACGGTTACCGGGACGTTAATGGGAACCCTGGCGTATATGTCGCCGGAACAGTGCGTGGGGGAGGAGTTGGACGGCCGTTCTGACATTTACTCGCTGGGCATTGTCCTCTACCAATTATCAACCGGACGATTACCCTTCAATATCAAGTCGCCGACTGACGCCATAATGAAGCATATGCAGGAGGATCCGCCTCCGCCAAGAGAACTGCGGCCTGGCCTGCCGGTGGAAGTGGAGGCCGTTATCGCCAGAGCGCTGGCGAAGAAACCGGACGGCCGCTACAAAACGGCGGGGCAGATGGCGGCTGCCTTACGCAGGTCGGCAGCTTTTGTCAGCGGGCCGGTCACACCCTTTGAAAATGCCGAGACAGTGGTCAGTATTGCTACTGTCGTTCGGCCGGTGTCAGATTTACGGCCGACTTTGCCCGAAGAAGCGGTCAGCCAGGAAAATTTACTACCGTCGGTTGATAAAATGCCGACAAAACCGCCCCCACCACCCCGCCAGCCGCCCGCTTATCGCGGGGAGATGCCCCCACCGCCTCAACCGGTAAGAAAGAAGCGCAGCTTATCATCGGCCATTGTGCTTGGTATTGGCGCGTTCTTATGTTTGGGGCTGATTGTTGTTGGGGGATACCTTTTATATCCGGCCTTGTTCGGGCAGGAGACAGCGACTCCAACCGTACCGATTATTGCGGCCCCACCGACGCTCTCTGAAACCCCTTTCCCCGAAGATACCGAAACGGCCGCCCCCGAAGCAACCGCCACTGAAAGAACGGCCGTGACTGAGACGCCTACCGAACCGGCCACGCCCGGTCCGGCCGTGAGCGATATTTATTTTTGCCTGGAACCGTGTCTGGCGGACGGCAGCAATGCTGTAACGGCTGCGCCGCCGGGGATCACCCAGATATTTGTGCGATGGAACTATGAGAATTTTCCCGTTGGTGGCAGTTATGTCCGGCGGTGGACAAACAACGGGGAAGAGTGGGTGCGGTATCAATGTATCTGGCCCGGCCCCACTTCCGGCATTGACGAAGTACCTCTCAGCGAACCGGAAGGGCTGCGTTCTGGCATTTGGGAAGTCTCGATCTTGTTGAACGACGAAGTCGTGGCCCAACAGCGCTTAACCGTGACAGGCAATTGGACATTTTGGTTTCCTGCGGGTGTTTTTAACACTTGTTATGGCCGCAGATAGTTGATCAGTTGTTTCGATTAACTGCTTGATTGAAAACTACTAATCAACAAAATCGGCGCAAATGACGTATACTGAGTTTTATGCCTCAAGAATATCTTTTTCAGGTAACAATTAGCGGGCCGGAGCTTGAAGAATCTTTGGTGCTGCCTTCCGGCGTCTCGACAATCGGCCGTCAGGAAGGAAATGAAATCCATCTGAACCATCCTTTGGTTTCCCGCCGCCATGCCAGATTGACGGTAACGGCCGAAGAATGCACCCTGATGGATTTGGGCAGCGCCAACGGCACGGAGATCAACGGCGAGCGGCTAGAGGCCAACGCGCCGGTTCAGATGGGCAGCGGTATCGTGGTGCGGATTGGCCCTTTTCACCTGACCTTTGAGCAGATTCCTGTTGAACCACCACCGGCAGAAGAACCATCCCCACCGCAGCCGGTTCTCAAGAAAACGGTCATTGAGGATGTTCCCGAAATACCGGTACAGCCACCACCGCCGCCGGTCATGAAAACGGCCGAGGCTGGCCCAGATTACAGCCAGCCGCCCCCTGGCCTGACAAAATACAGCAGCCGCTACTTGCAATACTTACCTGGCATCTACCATACTGATTTTATGGCCCGCTTTCTGGCTATCTTCGAGTCCATTTTGACGCCTGTTGAATGGCAGGTAGACAATTTCGACCTCTACCTCAATCCCGAAACAACGCCAGAGGGCTTTTTGCCCTGGCTGGCTAACTGGTTCTCGATCACCTTCGGCCCCGGTTGGACAGTTGAGCAGCAGCGAGAAATGCTGGCAGAAGCCCATGCAATCTATGCCCGCCGGGGAACCAAATGGGCCTTGAGCCGGGTGCTGGAAATTTATACCGACAAAAGCCCAGAAATTCTGGATGGGGTCGAGGAGAATGAAGACCCCTTCACCTTCACCGTCAAGATTCCACTGACGACTAAAGAAGTCAATCGGGAACTAATCGAACAAATCATAGACGCCAATAAACCGGCGCACACCAATTACAAACTTTTATTTAAGCAGAAAAAATAAGTGGGCAATTTGGTTGATTGCCTACCTGCGGTAGGCTTGGTTGATTGACTATCTTCTAAATCAATCTAATCAACTTAATCAACTTTCTAACCTTTCGAGGTACACATGGATTTAATCGGCCAACAACTAGAAAACTATCGAATTGATGCCCTATTGGGACAGGGCGGCATGGGGTCCGTTTACCGGGGGTTCGATGTTAACCTGGCTCGCCCGGTGGCATTGAAAATTATGCACGGGCAATTTGCCAGCCAACCTGAGTTTCAGCAGCGCTTTTTGCAAGAAGCCCAGGCTGCTGCCCGGCTTGGGGGCCATCCTTCGATTATTAATATCTATAACTTTGCCGCTCGACAGGGTCTTTTCTACATGGTCATGGAGTATGTGCCGGGTTCCAGCCTGGGCGCGTATATCAAGCATCTTCAGCAGCAAAATCAGGTCGTCCGCCTGAGCGAAACCTTGCTTATGCTGGCCCAGGTGGCCGACGCGCTGGGCTATGCTCACCGGAACGGCGTCATCCACCGGGATGTCAAGCCGGACAATGTCCTGCTCAGGCCGGTTGATGAGCCGGATCGGGAAGAAGATTTGCCGGTTCGGGCGGTTGTGACGGACTTTGGCCTGGCAAAGCTGCGCGAAGGGGGCGTCCAGACCCAAACCGGCACCTTCATGGGGACATTGCCCTATATGTCGCCGGAGCAGTGTTTGAATAAAGACCTGGACGGCCGCTCCGACATTTACTCTTTAGGGATTATGCTGTTCCAACTGGCAACCGGCCAGCTTCCCTTCGATATTCGCTCCCCAACGGATGCCGTCCTCAAACACATTAACGAACAGCCGCCGGAGCCAAGAACGATCCGGCCCGGTGTTCCGGGAGCAGTCTCTACTATCATTAATCGCACCATTGCCAAAGAACCGGCCGACCGGTTCCAGACTGGAGAAGATTTAGCGGCCGTTTTACGCCGCGCCGCCTCCAATCTGACCGACGCCGATGTGACCCAGTTTGCCCCGCCGGAATCGGTTCTCAGTTTGTCTACCCGGCTGCTTCCCCCTGGGGGCATGGTCGAACCAAGCCGCCTGGGGGTGGATTTAACCGCCATGCCGGGACAGGCGCGGCTGCTGATCGCCCAGGCTGGTCAAGACCCACAAAGCGTGACCCTGGAAAAGAACAGCTATATTCTCGGCCGTTCGAGTTCATCCGATATTGTCTTGAATGGGGACGGCGTCTCGCGCCGCCATGCTCGCATGGAGCGCACCGCCAGCGGCCATTGGCAAATCACCGATTTGGGCAGCACCAACGGCACTTTCCTGGCTGAATCCAAGCTCCTGCCAGACATCACCGAAATTTGGGAGGAGGGGCAGCCGGTGCGGATTGGCCCTTTCTATCTTCGCTGGCAAGATGCCGGCGCAGGTGTTCGAGCTGGAGGACATGCGGCCAGACCGGCCGTTGTTCCCGGCATTGGAGCAAGTTTTCCGCCCACATCAATGGCGAGAGCGCCAATTGGCGGAACCCAGGTCAGCAGCGGCAGCGGCCGTTTGAGTATGGTCGTGCAGCCGACCAATGTGGATGTGGTTCCGGGTAACCGGGCCGATATGCAGGTCGAGCTGTTGAACCAGGGCATGACCGTTGACCATTTTAATGTGGCTGTGGAAGGTTTACCTCAAGGCTGGGTTAGTATTCCCCAAAATTCGCTTCAACTGATGCCGGGGGCTAATGGCTCTTTGCCCGTTACCATTCACCCGCCAATGAACAGCGCCAGCACTGCCGGAAAACACCCTTACCGGTTGGTGGTTCGTTCGTCATCCGGGGCCGGGGAATCGGCTTCGGTGTCAGGCCAGGTCATGGTCAAGCCTTTTGAACAGTTTTCAATTGACATGCGGCCGAAAGAGGTCCCCAACGGGGGAATTTGCCGGATCCTTGTCAACAATGAAGGTAATACCGAAAGCGAATTTCGAGTGACCGGGCGCGATCCGGGGGAGGGGATTAATTTTGGACAGCAAAGCGGCCGTTTGCGTTTGGGGCCAGGCCAGCGCGAGGTTGTTGATCTCTCGCTTAAGGCCAAGAACCGTCCCTTCCTGGGCAGCCGCAAGATGCTGCCCTTTGAGGTGGCCGTTAATTCCCATGAAGGCAAAAGACAGACTATCTCAGGGCAGTTAAATGTCCGGCCGGTGATTCCAACCTGGTTGGTGCCGCTGCTTGGTATTTTGTTGCTGATACTCTGCCTGTCAGGGGCCGGGTTGTTTGGTTTTTTCAACAGCCGCAACACTCAGGCCACCCAGACCGCCCAGGCAATTGTGGTCGGGCAGTCGGCCGCAACGGAAACGGCCGAGGCGCAGTTAACCATTTCCTTCCAACAGACGGTTGACGCCGCGAATGCTGACGCGGCGACAGCGACGGTTCTGGCATTAACGGCCGAGGCTGCCGGGGACGACGACGGGGATGGCTTGAGCAATGCTCAGGAACTATCGGCGGGAACTGACCCCAATAATCCCGATACAGATGGCGACGGTTTGAATGATGGTCAGGAAGTGAACCAGTTTGGTACCAATCCCAAGCAGCAGGACAGCGACGGCGACACCTTGCTGGATGGCGCTGAAGTAAATGATCATGGTACCTCTCCGACAAATCCTGATACCGATGGCGATGGCGTACCGGACGGGGTCGAAGTAAACAGTGGAACCGACCCGCTCCAACCGCCCACGCCTACGCCTCCGCCAACTGATACGCCACAGCCTTCCGTGACGCCAACGCCAACGGACACCCCGACTGCTACCCCGACACCAACCGAAACCTTTACCCCCACACCGGCTTTACCTCAAACCATTCTGACCTGCCCCGGTGTTGGAACGGGCGGCGATCTGGCCGCTTCACGGGGCATCCGGTTTACCGTCAGCCAGAGTTTTACTCAGGTAAAGGTTCGGCTGGCTGCCTCAACGGCCGGATTTTACTCTGTGAATGCCGAACTGCGACGCTCAAACGGTTTTCTCGGTT
>JBAPRX010000216.1:0-6044 GCA_049281335.1 Promineifilaceae bacterium (SeqCode) | reverse complement strand
GCTTCTAATCCTTCTTCCGCTACTAGTCGCAGCGCTTCCCGAAAACCGTAGTTCATATTGATTGGTGCGGTGTGGTGATAGGTGCGCTCCTTGCCCCAATATTTGCTGACCGCGCTCATGTCCAGATACCAGTTGGCGACTTTGGTTTTACGGCCGTTCAACTTATCCATCGCTCTCGGCCCTAATGTCAACGGCGCAATACCCGGCGGGCAGCCGAGACATTTCTGGGAACCGCTGTAAGCCACATCCACCTTCCACTCGTCCAGAAACAAGGGGACACCGCCCAAACTTGTCACCGAATCCACCAACAAGAGACAGTCAAACTCCCGGCACAAATCCCCAACCCCTTCCAACGGCTGCCGCGCTCCCGTTGACGTTTCCGCATGAACCAGCGCTAAAACGGCCGGATGGTACTGCTCCAACCCTGCCCGCAGTTCCGCCAGGCTAAACACCTCGCCCCACGCCTTGTCCAACCGTTCAACCTGCCCTCCATACCGGCCGGCCATATCCACCAGCCGCTCCCCAAAATAGCCGTTCACCCCAATCAGCACCACATCGCCCGGTTCGACCATATTGGCAAGACTGGCCTCCATCGCTGCGCTGCCCGTCCCGCTGACCGGAATCGTCAGACGATTGTCCGTCTGCCAGGCATATCGCAATAGCTCCTGGACCTCATTCATCAACTCGATGAAACAGGGGTCCAGATGGCCCACCTGCCGCATCCCCAACGCCTGCAATACCCTCGGATGAGCATTGGATGGCCCTGGCCCCAATAATAAACGCGGCGGCATATCTAACTGCTTCGTTTCAATACGATGTGTGTTGTTTATGTTCATGTTTCCTCCATAGAAATAAGCCGCAAATTTGCTTTGAGTAAGTTGAAGGCGATAGACGAAAAACCCGCAACGAATTGTACGAATTTTTTGATAAAGATTAGTTCCATCTGGCAGATGGAATCAATTTGAAACCTGTTTATGCGTATAATACCTTGAAGAGGTACTCTTGTGCTAGAATTGGCAGCGATCTTCATCATTTATTGACGGCATTTTCCATGTTACCCGTATCATAAAAGAGGCGCTTATTTTGAATAACAATCAGACGGACCCGCTTCGTGATTTGGCCCAATCTACTTATGACTTTTTTGACCGGTTTGATGTTAGTCCTAAACCGGAAAATGCTTCCAAAAACTTTTTAGAAGAAGTAAATGAGCTTTTGGATGCAGTCGAGTTAGGCGAGAACCAGACGCATATTGCGGAAGAGGCGGCAGACGTTTTTGTGACCGTTATCGGTTTATGTGCTTCGGTGGGAGTGACAATCGATGATCTGGTCTCACAAGCTTACCGGGTTATTGACAAAAACGATGCCAAGAACCATGAAACACATATACACTTAGATGGGAAAATACGGCGCAGATCATCCAAACAATAAGGTCATTACAAATGTTGACCAGATAACGACTGAATGGCTGACGGCCGTTCTGACGAACAGCGGCGCTCTGACACAGGGGGCTGTGTCTGCCTTTGAACTGGGGACGGGCCAGGGGAACTGGTCAGATAATGCCAACCTGGTTGTAAGCTATTCAGATGACGCCGAGGGGGAACGGCCCGAACGTCTGTTTTTGAAGTTGGTTGACACCTATATTGATGAAGAGGAGTCTTTCGGCGGGTCGGAGGTGGCCTATTACACCCAGGACTATGCCGGGCTGCAAAATGCCCCTCTGCTGCGGTGTTATGATAGTGTTTATTCCGAAACAATGAGCCGTTATCACCTACTGCTGCAGGATGTTTCGGAAACGCATGTGAAAGCGGCCGAAAAAGAGCCAGTACTGGCCTATGGGCTGGCATTGGCGGAGGGGTTGGCGGCGCTGCATAGTTATTGGTGGGGGGCGGAAAGGCTGGCTGAAGCGAATGGCCCGATTCACAGCGCGGATCATATTCGGCGGTTTGTGGAGATTGCAGAACCGGGGGTAGGGCACATTCTGGGGCGGTTTTCGGCCGAGTTGGAAGCCCACTGGCCTGAGACCCTTCGAGGACTGTTTGCCGGTCACCCACAGGCCATGATTAAGCGGACCCAGGAGGCGAACGGCTTTACGCTTATTCATGGGGATGTGGGGCATAATAATGTACTGGTTCCAAAGGAGGGGGATCGGCCAATCTATATCATTGACCGACAGCCGTTTGATTGGAGTCTCACGACCTGGCTGGGTGTTTATGACCTGGCTTATGCGATAGTTCTTGATTGGGAGATCGAAAAGCGGCGGCAGCTCGAGATGCCGGTTCTCGAATGTTATTACAATTCCCTCGTTAAAAATGGCGTACGGGGGTACAGTTTTGAACGCCTGTATGATGATTATCGTTTATGTGCGGCAATGGCTGTTTACATTGCAGTGGAATACTGCCGGGGCGGTGTTAACGAGCGCTGGATATCGGTCTGGTACCCGATGCTCCGGCGGGCGTTGACAGCCATTGACGACCTCAATTGCAGTAAATTTTGGTAATTAAAGGAGTAGATAGATGCCTACAGATGAAAATATGGCTGAAATGTATATCAATCGCCGCCAACGACTGGCCGGGCAGATAGGCAGTGGCATTGCCCTGATTAACTCATCCGGTACTGCCCCCGACCCCCTTCTCTATGACAAAAATCTACTCTACCTGACCGGGCTGGAGGCCAAAGATGCCGTCTTAGTCCTGGCCCCGGACGGCATTGTGGTTGACCGGTGGGAAACGATCAATGGACCAGAAGTCGGCCGAGGTCGAAAAGCAACGGAAGTCCTCTTCATTTCCGAACGAGATGAACGGCAAAAATTCATTGACGGAGAAGGGTTAACGATTGACAAAATCCGCGAACTTACCGGCGTTTCGGCCGTTTACGGTCTGGACAAGCTGGACATGATCGTCAGCAGCGCCCTGATGAAAGCCGACCAGTTGTGGATGAACACCCCCGGCAATCCCGGCTTAAACGGCAGCAGCCCAACGGAATCGCTCAAGCTCAGAAATCTGCGGGAACGCTTCTACTGGCTCCAGTTCAAAAATATCGCCGAAACCATCCACGATATGCGCTGGGTGAAAGAGCCATACGAAATTGAGTGCCTGCGAAAAGCGTTCCAGATTCACGCCGACATCTACACCAAGATCATGCGGACCCTCAAGCCAGGCGACAACGAATCGTTGGGGCAGGCAATCTTTGAATATGAAGTCCACATCCAGCCCAAAGAGGTCACATTGGGCCTGGATATGTACGAGAACAGCATCATCGTCGGGGCCGGGGCCAATGGCGCCATTGCCCATTACATGGACAACAACCAGGAGATTAAAGACGGCGATCTGGTACTGATTGATGCGGGCGTCTCCTACAATGGTTACTCGTCAGACATTACAAGCACCTTCCCGGCAAACGGCCGATTCTCCCCCCGCCAGCGAGAACTGTACAACATCGTTCTCGAAGCCCAAAAACGGGCCATTGCCACCATGCGCCCCGGCTCCACTCAGTTAGCAGCCCATAAAGCTGTCTATGACTGCTTTGATGAATACGGGCTGGCCCAATATGGCTACGGAAACTGCGGCCATCCGGTCGGCCTCAACATCCACGACGCCACCCGCAGCAGCGACCAACCGCTCAAACCGGGGGTGGTGCTGGTAATTGAACCGTTCCTCGTCCTCCCCGACGAAGGCATCGGCGTCCGCATCGAAAGCGGTGTCCTGATTACCGAAGACGGCCACGAACTCCTCCCCGATGCCCCCAAGGAGATTGAGGAGATCGAAGCGGTGTGTCAGGGGCTGGTTTAGGAAACGATTGGCAATTGGGTAATTGGGTAATTGATCTTTTCAGACATCTATTCTAACCTGGGAATGAATTCGCCAGACTGAAACATGAAGTGCGTTAATTGTAAACCAGGGTAAAAAATGCAAAATCAATGAGGATGTGTCATTTCGAGCGGGTTTTCCTACAGCTTTCCAAATAAATCTGGATCAGCGAGAAATCTTTCAGGCAACAATATCCAACACAGGTTCAACCAGCTTCATGCTGAAAGATTCCTCAATTCGCTTGTTGTGATTGAGAATACTGGGTCAATGGACGACGCTTCTATCGGAATGACACATGGAAGATTTCTTGCAATACCCAACCATCAACCACGTTGTGTCAACCTGATTTATCAGGTTTTCTATCTCAGACGCCGAATTTATTCGGTGGCGGCATGATCTAGCCTCATCTCAATCACCACAAACGTCACATTCCGAAAGCGATTCCGCAAATCCACAGACCACTTAAACCAACCATTACGCCGCTTAGAAAGCCGATCCACCCACTGCATATCGGCCGAATCAAACACCCTCGCTTCCCCCTCCACCCATACCCCCATTGGCTTTCCCTTAAATGTTGAAGGCACGACCCGCACCTTTGGGTTGTTTTGGATGCGTTTAACTTTATAAGTGTGCGCTCCCGTTCGCATGTACAGCCTGCCTCGATGAATGATGAAGAGAAGCGGGGTACGCACGGCCGTTCCGTCCCGCCGGTAGCTCTCCAATGCCAAAAAGCGTTGGCCCTTAAACTGAGTCAGCATCTCCCGCTTGGTCAGGCTCTCCCGTTTTGTTCAACTCTTCCATTTGTTCAGCCTCCGCCTTCTCCGATAATTCCCGAATCTCGGCCGATAATCGCTCCAAGTTCTCATCCGACCCCAAAACAACCAAAACGTCGCCCAGTCCCAACGGGATTGTCGGGGCCAAATCGAGACGCACCTGGGGTCGGCCATCTATCCCCCGCTTATCAACCAGGCCAATAACGGTCAGGTCAAATCTTCGGCGAAAATCGAGGTCAATCAAAGTCTGACCGGCCCAATCTACCGGAACAGGAACCCGCCGAACGCTGGCTCCGGGCAAAATCTGCCGCCGACTGTACTCCTCACGCTGGATGCGGTAAATCGTGTTGTTATGGGCCAGAACGGCCGTAACGACCAAAACGATCATAGACGGAACCATATAATGCGCTCCAAACAACTCCACCGTAAAGAGCATCGCGGCCAGAGGGATATTCACCATTGAAATCAGGCTGGCGGCCATCGCGGGAACAATAAGCTGGATCGGCTGGTAATCAAAAATGGGGGCAAAGGCGGCGGCAACCATCGTGCCAAAAAAGAGCGCAGGAACCAACAGTCCGGCCGCTCCGCCCGACCCAATGGTCGTCAGCGTCGCCAGCATCTTGGCAAAAAGCGCGATCAGCGCCACCGTCACCGTCAACTGACCGTTCAACGCCAGATGAATAGCGCTCTCTCCCGGCCCTAACACCAACTCCAATCCATGATCCGTCAGGCCAAAGTAATTGGTTATCAGGGCCACAACGATGGCGATTGAGGCGGTTAGCGCCGCGCCAATGAGATGACGGCGCCAGGGGTCGGGCTGGGTGTGGTGAAACCATTCCTCAAATCTGGATCGCATGCGGGTGAAATAAACGCTAACGGCCGAAATAGTCGCGGCCATAAAGATCAACACAGCAAAGTAGCGCAGTGTTGAGGGCGGTAGAATCAAGGCATCTACCTGAAAAATGGCAGTATGGCCGGAGTTAGCAACGTTTGTTAGAAAGTAGGCGATAAGGGAGGAGATGAGGGAGTAAATCAGCTTCTCGATGATCGGCCGATTGCGATACATGATCTCTGTAGCAAAGAAAGCAGCCGCAAAGGGCGCTCCCAACAAAACGGCAATGGCAGCAGCAATGCCGCTTAACTGCGCCGTCTGCAAATCGTCAGGGTCTTTAGCCCGCCACCAGCCCCGCGCCCGGTTGACCAACCCGTTCGGCAGGAGATAGGCCGGTCTGAACTGACGGGGCTTAAACAAACCGGCCGATAAGCTCTCGCCGATCAAGGTCACGCTGGCTTCCAGGCCGCCGCTGCCGCCGGAACCCAATGTCGTGATGGTCGCCAGGAATTTCCGGATCGCCAGGGAGAAAGTGGGCATCTGCCAGCGCACTTCCAGCCCTTCCTGGCCGGTCAGCGCCTGTTCAAGCGTTGGCTCTGAGGTGTAATAGAGGGCAATCGCCCGTTCCAGTCC
>JBAPRX010000215.1:0-2495 GCA_049281335.1 Promineifilaceae bacterium (SeqCode) | reverse complement strand
GTCCAACACCAATTCAGACTCGGTATAGGCCGGGTCAGTGCCATCAGCCGCCAATTTCCCGGTGCGCCGGTCAACGAGCACCCGGCGGAAAAAGGTGTCGGTTGCCACCGGCTGGGTTCCCGCCAGGAACCATTCCCAGCGGCGGTAAGGGCAGTCATCAGTTGGCAGCAGCCCCGACAGACGACATACTTCGACATGCACCAGCCCCGGTGGTTGGACAAAGGGGCTGTCCGGCTCGCCGTTCAGAAAGGAGCGGATAGCCTGATGCCAGATTGGGCCTGCCCCGCTGATGCCGGTCACGTCTATCATCGCTTCGTTGTTGGCATTACCCACCCAAACCCCAACCACCAGATCGGGCGTGTAACCAACGGTCCAGTTGTCGTGGAAGTTGTTGGTTGTGCCGGTTTTGACAGCCGCCGTCCGGTCAATTCGCAGGACGCTGTTGGGGCCGAAGGCCGGGGTGCGGGCCTGGTTGTCGCTGAGAATGTCGGAGATGAGCCAGGCAACACGCTCGTCAAGGACGCGATAAGGGGCAGGCGGATCGGCCGTATATAATTGTCTGCCG
Source organism: Promineifilaceae bacterium (SeqCode) (assembly GCA_049281335.1). Classification (GTDB taxonomy): domain Bacteria; phylum Chloroflexota; class Anaerolineae; order Promineifilales; family Promineifilaceae; genus JAKEFB01. The sequence goes on along the minus strand of JBAPRX010000215.1, from coordinate 1,930 downwards.
TCTGCCGCCAGAATCTCCTCGATAAAGACCGGCTCCACCCGTTCGCCGTTGTTGGCAAAGACGCTGTAGGCAGAGGTTAAATCCAGCAGCGACAGCGAACCGCCGCCCAATGCAAAGGAAAGGCCATAGTCGCCAGGAGCGCCCAGGTCGTGAATGCCCATCTTGGCTGCGAAGTCCAATTCCTTATCCAGCCCAATCGCCTCCAGGGCGGCAACGGCCGGAATATTCAGAGAAGAACCCAACGCCTCCCGAACCAGCACCGGCCCGCGTTCGTCGCGGGAAAAATTGACCGGCACGTAGGGGTGATCTTCGGCCGTTGGGAAGACAGTGCGGACATCGGGAATCATCGTTGCGGCCGTCCAGAGGCCGTTCTCGGCATACTCCGGCGACAGGATAGCGGCATAGATCAGGGGTTTGATAGACGATCCGGGCTGACGTGGAGCCAGAGCCATGTTGATCGCCCCGGCATCCTCGGCATCGAAATAGTCGTGGTTGCCGACCAAAGCCCTGATCGCGCCGCTGTGGGGATCAATGGCGATCAGGGCGGCGTTATGGACATTATGCCCGGCTCCTTGTGGGGGCTGGTTCAGCAGGCCAAGCTGTTCAGTCACAATTGCCTCGGCCCGTTCCTGCCAGTTATAATCCAGCGTCGTTCGCACCGTCAGCCCACCATAGGCTTTGATTTCGGCCGGGGTGAAAAGGCTGTCCACCTGCTGCTTGACCATCATGACAAAATGCGGAGCGTGAACGGGGTAGGGAGTAGTGGCATAAGTAAGCGGCTGGCGTATTGCCAGGTCGTGTTCCTCCTGGGTGATGTAGCCGTCTTTTAGCATCAACCCCAACACAACCGCCTGCCGCGCTTCGGCCGCTTCCGAGTCCAGGAAAGGATTGTAAGCTCCCGGAGCCTGGGGCAGCCCGGCTATCAAGGCGCTTTCGGCCAGCGTCAGGTCGTCGGCCGGTTTGCCGAAGTAGGTTTGGGCAGCCGCTTCAACGCCGTAGGCCATTGCGCCGTAGTAACTGTGATTGAGATAGAGGGCTAGAATCTCATCTTTCTCATACCGGTGGCTGATGCGCCAGGCCAGAACGCTTTCTCGCAGTTTGCGGCGCACCGTTCGCTCGCCGCTTTCCTCGGTCAGCAGCAGATTGCGCGTGACTTGTTGGGTGATAGTGCTGCCCCCGGCCAATACTTCGCCGCCCCGGATATTGATCCACAAGGCGCGGATAATGCCCACCAGATCAACGCCGTCGTTCTCGTAAAAGTTGCGATCTTCGGTAGCAATCGTTGCCTGCTGCAAGGCCAGCGGTATGTTGCCCAGGGGCAGGATGGACTGACGGCCGCTTTCGGCGTCAATGGCCTCATATAGAAGCTGTCCATCCCGCGCCTCAATGCGAATGCTGGGCGTCCGGCCGCCTGCTGCCAGGTCGGCCGGATTGGGCAGATCGGCAAAGGTGGTTTGGACCAAGTACCCAAATACTCCCAACGCCAGCAGGCCGAGCAGGATCAGCAGCCGGACCAACGGCTTGTTAAACTGTTTTCTAACGCTTTCCTTTAACTGCCGCATCATCTTTCCTATGGAGTGGTCACTGTAAACAACGATCCGTCACCTCGGCCGTATACATCGGGGAAGTACAGTTCCCAGGCCGTTGGAGGAATCACCCGATATTGGCCGGGAACGGTGGCCCGTACCAGATAGACATATTCATACGTTCCGGGAGACATCGTTGTCGCCGACAAGACGACCTTCTCGTCGCGCAGTTCGATATGGTCAAAGACCCACCAGCCCCAACCTTGGTAGAGGTAGCGGTTCCAGTCATAGGTTTGGGGTGCGCCAACCTGTTCGCTGGTGTCCAGGGAGGTGTCTACCGCTTCCAGAGCGGCTGGCAAATAGTCCTCCACCATGAGATAGTGGAGGGTGTTGGGGGCGACGAT
>JBAPRX010000214.1:0-4706 GCA_049281335.1 Promineifilaceae bacterium (SeqCode) | reverse complement strand
TTCTTTGTGACGGACAGTGTCCCCGACAGGGTTCGTTCGCCGCAGCGCTGGTCGGTTGCCGGCAGCGTGGCCGTCTGCGTCCAGGTACCGAGCAGGTCGGGCGTTTCCTGGGCATGCGTTGGCAGCGCGGCGGGGATACCGCCGAGTAGCATGACATATAAGAATCGTCTGCCCATGATTCGCACTCCTGGTGCCCGGGGTGGGACTCGAACCCACACGACCTTTCGGTCAACGGATTTTAAGTCCGTAGCGTCTGCCGTTCCGCCACCCGGGCGTGACGCATGAAGGATTGGAGGCTAGGGTCGCCTTCCAACCCCCATGCTTGGCGGGGGTTTCAAGGAGTTTCCGGAGATATTACCCCGAGATCTACCCCACTCGCTTCATTCCCTCTGCCGGCCAGAATGATACCTTAGTAGAACACCATACCGACGAGAGTATTCGGTCTATCTGCAAGCTAACGCATGCCTATTGGCTTCTTGTGCGCCAAGATTTTCTCCGGCTCGTTGTCGACGTAGTAGCCCGCTAGTTCGATGAAAAATCCCAAATTGGCGATTGCTTCTCGGTACTGAACGTCAAGACGACGCTTCGTAATCCCTTTGTCCTGGTCCGTTCCACCAATTTCAGCAAATCGCCGAAGCTCAATTGCCGAATCAAGAGCTTGATCCAGCAGCCGGTCGATGGACTTCATCCAATAAACCAATCCAGCAAGCGCCTGATTCTGATTGGATGTAAATAGATCCATGACTTCATGGTGCATATTCCTTATTGGCTCAATGTCGAACGGCATGATTGGCGCATCGATTGATCGATTGTCTTGAAGAAGCTCAAGGCACGTCTGGACCGTTTCTAGCTTTCGGCTGGCCAAGTTTCGACAGTCTTCAATGAGCACAGCGACCAACCTCTTCTTGCGCCTACGTCGCCGCCAGTCATTCAGAATAACGAGCAGGAAAGCAGAAAATGCGCCAATGAATGCGGCAACAGACGGCTTATCAAGAATCGCCCAGATCTTCACCGGAGATCACTAGTTGCGCCCGACTGGGGGAATTGCTTCAAGCGTATGGCTGGCTGTACTCGGTCCAGACTCGGTTTAGAAATTGCGACATGCATCGAGATCCATCTCCATGGGCCAATTCCCACCTTCCACTCTATTTCCGTGATCGTTGCTGCGCTCCTTAATACGAGAAATCTCTTCTCGAATTCCATAGGATGTATCTTGCTGAGCCAAGTTCTTAATGCGAAGGGACGGATAGATAATGACTTGGAACCATCCGTCTAGCGGCGCCAAATACCTCAGTTTTTGCTGTTCTGCTGCTGATAGTTTCTTGAAGTACTCGTATGAATCGGCCTTTTTTTCGTCACGTGGGTCGATCAGTCTTCGCTCCTTCAGAAGTTCCTCGAAAAACAGAATTCGCCACTCTGACTCGGCGTATAAGTCGTATTCGAGGGGCAAGCTAGTATTCATAGGCTTGAAAAAATTTAGGAGTCTCTTATCTTGAAGGTCTTGTGCACATGCCTGCAGAAAGACATCCTCTTGTGACGCAGTGTTAAACCCGAAGTATGCGAGCGGTCTGCCAAATCGGCGAAAGACATAGGGGCGCTTTACACCGATCCCAAGTCGACCGTACCTACTTGCATGTTTCCTGGATTCCGAAAGCCTGAGCTCGGTGAAACAAGTTTTGGGAATATTTGGAATTGAAACCTTACCCCCGGGTAACGGGAGTATTAGTTCGTCCTCCTCCGTAAGCCACAATCCAAACCGCAGTATGTTTCGTAGTCGCTCCAAATACGCTTCGTTTAGGGCGACGTTCGAGTCTGTATTTGACTTGTCGGAATCAATCCAGCACGGATCGTGGGACTCGTCCAAATCCTTGCCTGTCCAATGAATCAAGAAATCCGAGTGCACAGCGTAGTCATATGCCATGATTTATCTCGATCAAGTCAATGATTGAAACCTTCCGATCCGGACGGCAATCAACGGAGAATGCTGCATGTAGGCGTCCCTCGAGGGTCCGCGCGCTTTCGTATTATCGGCAAGTCAGCGCCATAGCTGCCGAGATCTTCATTTGAAGGAGTTTGACTACATCCTTTGATTCCGGCCAGTCGATAACATTTACATGTCTTGGATGTGGAACGCCATCGGGATCAAAAGACAGTTCGGACCCGGAGAAGACACCAGCGATGCATGTTCCGTAGGCCTTCGCGCGTCGACCCGCGGTGGCATCATCGACATGTTTCTCGCAAATGCGCCAAAGCTGCTTCGGAGTCAATCCATCGGAAAGATATGTGGAAAACTCAATTCGTTTGGTTTGGCCATTCCAACATGGACTAATGGCGTAAGGCTTGACCAAACCTTTGGTTCGTGCGAAGTGAGAGCTGGAGAAGATAAACCTTGACAGGTTATCTTGATCACAGATCTTAGACGGGGTTACGGAGGACGTCCGAAAGAAGCCGGAGAATATTCTTCGGAATAGACTCTTCAAGCTTTGATACACCGTGAATCTCCTCCACGTCTCCGAATAACCCAGCGTAGTGCAATTTTCCACTTTCGTTAACGCTTATGCCGAACGTTCGTCGTGGACCAAAATACCAGTGGACAGCAATCTCGCCATCCGCTTCTGGTGCAATTTCCGGAGCCGGAATCCAGGGAGGCAGCAGCTCAAGTAGTGACTGCGTAAGGTCACGCGTCTTCTTGGTTATTGGCGCCGCTTTGTAGCCGTCCCAACCGCTTTGCGAGCACTCCTCAGCAATCCGCGCAAGTTGTGCGCTTGCATATGATGGAATGGAACTCGCTGGATCAGCCGTCTTTCGTTGCGAGGCGTATTTGTCATCGCTGCCGCGGGCCGAAGGACTTAGGGTTGGACGCGGCGTTCCGAGAAACCAATCTGCTGTAATGGTGGTCATTCGTAAATGGAGACCGACTTTTCAGTTAAGCTGGCATAAAATAGCCTATTCTTATAGGCCCTTAGCTTCTCCAAGAGTTCCCAAGCCTCATCCGAATCCGGCCGAAAACTTACCATTTTGTATGCGTCGATGTCCAAGACAATCGGCACAAAATCCGCAGGAACGGGTCCCCCATCGAGCTTTTGAACCAGATTGGCCTGCGTCTCTGACTCAGGATCCGGGATGACAAACCGCATCAAGAAAGAAGCCAATCCCTGAGGAAGCTCATCCGGCAATTCAGGTGGGCACGTCAAGTATTCTCTAAAATGCTCCCCAGGTTTCATCGGCAGCTTCAGATTGTTGATGTATCGCGTTGCGACCCGGGTCACGCAGCTTGGACAAAGCTCGCTTACGTACTGATGCCAAATCCGTTTGCTCTCAGCAACGAGTGCGCTCCATGTTTCATATGGCTCAAGCCGACTGACGGTCAAGCCGTTAGTGCGAACCTGCAGAATGATCTTTTCGTCTGAAGAACGGAGTCTCAATCCCTGTTCGTCAAGTGTAGAGTCGTGCGTGGCACCATCCTCAGGCGAAAGCTTCCACTTGGTTTGCAGCTTGTACATCGGGCCTTGAATCTCATATCCATCAACTTGGTCGGCAAGATGCCGGATACGATCAATTGAGATTGGCTCAGCTGACTTGATCTGCAGGTCAATCAGGGCTTCGGTGATTGGCGCATTTGTTAGGTGGCTTCTTATTTCTGCCATGGCGTGTACAAAGCTGGATCACGGCTTAGACGGTTCGGCCGGAACTATTGTTCAGCATCACTCAAATAAACGCAATTTTAAGGGCTTGAAGATTGGAGCTACTGTTACTCTCGACGTTTGGTGCGGCCCCGCAACTACGCCCATTGGGCAGACCGGGCTGCCACGATCGCCTTCCAAGTCATCCTCACTTGCCTTGAACCGCAGCTCGATACGAACCCGCACTGGTCCAAGGATCGGGGTCGAATCCCCTCTCAGCCCTGCTGAGACCCGCCAAGATTACAGGAATTAGCCGGCCCCACCTTCTTTCCCTTGCCATGAACGAGACCTTCTCAGCCGGTTCCTGACGGTGACCAGAGTACAGATGTCTGCACAACAAAATATGTGGTAAATCAACGAGTTACATGTTGTACGGTGATTCTATATGAATCAAACACTTGTGTACGCCACTTTCGAACTGGTGAGGAGAATGGGAGCCCGAAAAAGTGTCGAAAACCGCGCGCTTCGCTGCCCGTGGTGGGATACCCAGAGAGAAGGACCCGCGCTAGTGTAGCAGCTCTCTGGGCCGGCAATCGCCGCCAGCGGCCCGAATGAGACGCCTGCACTGGCTTATGCTGCCACGATTGCGATAATAGTCCCGTATAACAAAAAAGGGGCAGAGCATGGCCGAAGAGTACAAGGCTGGCTACTGCAAGGCCTGTGGCGAGAAACGGAAGCTGGCGCGCCCGAAAGTGAACCATATCCTGCACTTGCTGCTGTCGCTCGTCACCGCGGGGTTCTGGTTGATCGTGTGACTTGGGGTTGCGGTCCGCTTTGGCGGCTGGCACTGCGACACGTGCGGCTCGAAGAGAGTCTCATCGGCCCGCTGAGCTGCAACCGGCGTTGTCGCGAAACGGACGATCGACGGCCTGACGAAAGGCTGGCTGGCGATTGCCCGGTTGCCTCACGATTTTCTCTGCCGGCCGATCGACCGAGATCGAAATCATTGTCGGCAACGAATCTCCGAAATTGGCCGTCTGAAGCGCTAGAATTGAAGCCACAACGGCACTGACGACTTTGTCC
>JBAPRX010000213.1:0-11669 GCA_049281335.1 Promineifilaceae bacterium (SeqCode) | reverse complement strand
CAGGACGTCCTGGCCTAGATGGGGCATGTTTTCAAAGGCCATTTTCATCTGCCAGCCTTGCTTTGGTTTTTCGACCCGCTCGTCCGAGTCCAGAAAGCGATCCAGTTTCTTCTCGCGCGATTTGGCTTTGGCAGCGACTTTCTTGGCATAGCGTCGGGCTGAAGAATCTTTCGTTCCCATTTCATCCTGGCGAGCGTGTTCTTTTGTCTGGGCAATGTCTTGCCTTATGCGCCGGATTTCGTAGACCTGATCCTTGTAGGCGGCCATCTGCTTTTCCTGCTCTGATAGATATTGTTCGAGGTAGTTGGTGTAATTGCCGGGGTATTCTCGGATGGTGTGTTTTTCGGGGTCGAGGTCTATTATCCTGGTGGCTGTTTGGTTCAGGAAGGTGCGGTCGTGGGAGACGATCAGGACGCCGCCGGGGAAGTGGCGCAGCCAATTTTCGAGCCATTCCAGCATCTCTATATCGAGATGGTTGGTTGGCTCGTCCAGCAGGAGCAGTTGGGGGTCTTCGATCAGGACGCAGGCCAGGAAAAGGCGGGTTTTTTGCCCGCCGCTGAGTTGAGCGACGGGCTGTTCTGGCGGGAGTTGGGAGAGGCCGAGCGCATCCAGCACCGCTCCGGTACGGCCAGGATCGTAGTCACTCAGTTGGTGGAGGGTATGGTCGTAAGCCTCGTGTAGGGCGAGTTGGTCGGGGTTTTCTGCGAGCGCGACTGCCAGACGTGAGAGTTCTGCTTCGAGGACATCGGGATCACCGGCATAACGGCCGATAATGGTGCTGAGAGTCTCGTTCGGGTCGGGGTGGAAGCCCTGGGCCAGGTAGCCGACGCGCAGGTTTCCAGGGGTAAAGGAGACATGGCCGCTGTCTGCTCTTTCTTGGTGGGCAATGATACGCAGCAGGGTTGATTTACCGGAACCGTTGGGGCCAATGAGGCCGACCCGTTCACCGGCGTTTACACTAAAGGTTATGTTTTCTAAGATTGGGGCAATGTTGAAGCTTTTATAGAGTTGATGAACAGTTAGCATGTGACGACCTCCAGGCAGGGAGTTAGGGAAAGGGAAAAGACGGCCGGATTAATGAAGCAATTCCGGCTTTAGATTATTTACCTGAGGTTGTCCGTCACTATGTAACTCCTATAACTGTTCAATAAGATAACGCTTTTATTATCCGAATTTCGGTTTCTTGTGTCAAGCGGATGGTTCGGTAATCAATGATCGTCGGGCAAGGCAGACGGATGGAACGTTTTGGTTTGTGTTTAAGGCGTTTGAAGACTAAGGAGGTGGCCGTCTGCCTTGCCCCTACTGAATCTGGTATTTTTTGAATCTTCAATGCCAGTTTTGGGGAATGAAATTCGTCGTTTGAGATAAGAAAACAGTTTTGGAAACGGTTATATCAGGAGATTGTGCGATTATTCTATTGGGGGTGGGGTATTGCGACCCTACCCTATCTGTTCTGAAAGGGCTGAAATGTGATATTATTCTAACCATTAGGAGGCATCTATATTATGTTAGTCGTAATCTCTGATCTCCATTTCGAAGAGGAAAAATCGAATTACATTCCGGGGGACGATGATCATCCACCCATTGAATTTTCTCGCAATCTGCCGGGCGTTGTTTATCGCAGATTTATCGCTCACCTGGCAAATGAGGCCAGACGTAACGGGGCTAAGAAGCTAGACCTGGCCTTTGCGGGCGATATTTTTGATTTTCATCGCACGGGGTTGTGGTTTCGGCAAAATCCGGGGGAGGTCCGGCCGTATGTGAGCAATTCGGCCGTTTCTGATGAGCTGGAATTGATGTTGCTGAAGATATTGGACGCGGTTCAGGAGGCGAAAGGGGTCAGAGATTCGGTGCAGGCTTTTCGGCTGCTGGCAAGCGGCAAGTATCTTGACGGGGGAGAGAATGATTTTCCTGTTCCGGTAGAATTTCATTTCATCCCCGGCAACCACGACCGTCTTGCTAATTCCACTCCCAAAATTCGGGAAAGCATCCGTCAGGCGCTCGGTATGCCGTTGAGCGGTAATCCTTTCCCCAATATTTTGGAGTTTCCCCAATATCACACCCTCGTTCGGCACGGTCAGGAGTATGACCGGTATAATTTTTCGATAGATACTACCAAAGAGGAGCTTATCCCCCTCCGTATTCCTGTTGAAGCATATGATGAGGCGCCTTTTGGGGATTTTGTGACGGTTGATGTGGCTTCACACAATCCCCATCTGTTCCGGCAGGTGCATGGCGAGCAGAATATTATTGCCGACCCGGTTTTGCGGGCTGTTTATCTGAGGTTGTTGGAATTTGACGATTTACGGCCGCAAAGCGCCCTCTTCAACTACCTGATCAGTATGCCGCAGAGCTATGTTGATCCGGTTATTGTGTGGAAGGTGATCGAACCGGTTCTCTATAATTTGCTGGAGCTGATCCACCAGGACCCGTTCTTTAGGAAGTGGCTGGAGAAGATGGATACTAAGTGGAAATTGGATGTCGTTGATGCTATTAAGACGATATTGGCTTTGCGCCCCTGGCGCTTAACCGGGATTCCGCTGGGAATGGCCCAGTTTATATCCAACCTGGCCATCAGCCATGTTCAGGATGCGCCGGGCGCACAGATTCACGCGGCCAGAGAGGAAGTGATTCAAAATGGAACTTACCATTTCCTAGTTGCCGGACATACGCACCGTCCAAGAGTTGACTTGATTGCCAGCGATGAAATGGGTGAGCGTTATTACATTGATACGGGAACCTGGCGCAACCGGGTTCCGGCTACGCCCGATTACAAGGCGTTCGGCCGTTTGAAAGCCCTGACCTATGTGATTATTTACGGCCCAGATGAAGACGCGGGTTCGTTAACATCGGCCGAAAGCAAGCTGGCCTCGGTTGATTATTGGTCTGGTTTTACCCAACGGTGGGAGAAAATCTAAGCCCATTACCGGACTAATACTGTACAAAACCTTGACAAATGGCCTAATTTTGCTAAACTGCGGGTAGTTACTATAGCAAAACACAGGTCATAGAATTCATGCACCAAACAAAAGAAACGCCAACTTTCAACATGAAAGTCGTTGTCCAGGAAACGGGACTGAAGCCCGATACGCTCCGAGCCTGGGAACGCCGCTATCATTTACCTCAACCGGACAGAACTGAAGGCCGCCATCGTCTTTACTCACAACGAGATATAGATACCTTGAAATGGCTAATGGCCCGTCAGGAGGAAGGGTTGAGTATCAGCCATGCGGTTGAGTTGTGGAACCGTCTCCTTTCGGAAGGGAAAGAGCCTCTGGTGGAACGGCCGATTCCACCTGCTTCGTCGGTGACGGCTGTCTCCCAACCGACCCCCGTCACCGGGACGACGATGACCCAACTACGGCAAAGCTGGCTGGCTTCTTGTCTGGCCTTTGACGAACAGGGAGCGGAAGCGGCTTTGACCCAGGCTTTTGCCCTTTACGCCCCGGAGCAAGTCTGCGTTGAACTGTTACAAAAGGGATTGTACGAAGTTGGGCAAGGCTGGTATGAGGGAACGGTTACTGTCCAGCAAGAGCATTTTGCCTCAGCGCTGGCTTTACGGCGGCTAGAGGCGTTGGTAGCTGCTGCCCCTCGCCCCAGCCGCACCGAACGCATTCTGATCGGGTGTCCACCCCATGAAGAACATACTTTTGTTCCGTTACTGCTGACGATGCTTCTGCGAAGGCGGGGCTGGGATGTGATTTATCTGGGGGCCAATGTGCCGGTTGACCGGCTTGAGGCAACAATCAAAACGACCCGACCGAAAGTGGCTATCTTCCCGACTCAACAGCTTCACACGGCCGCATCGCTGCCTGAGATTGCCGAGGTGCTGGCGAAACAAAACATTCCTCTGGTTTTTGGGGGCCGTATTTTCCTGGTCATACCAGAATTAAAAGAACGGGTTCCTGGTTACTTCCTGGGTGAAGGGCTGGATACGGCCGTTCAGGTCGTTGAACAAGCATTGCGTCAGAAGAGCGTGTCGGCCGATTTTACTCCCCCACCGTCTCATTATACCCAAGCATTGGCGGCTTTTAGCCAGCAGCAGGGATTGATCGAATCAACCGTGTGGCAGCATCTCGAAGAGAGCGATATGCCCTATGCTCATGTCGTGAATGCCAATCTACATCTGGCTCAAAACATTGTGGCTGCCCTGAAATTGGGGGATATGAACTTTCTTGGCTCTGAGATCACCTGGGTGCAGGGGTTAATGGATAATTATGGGATTGATGCGACGTATTTGCCTCTCTATTTGGCGGCTTATTATGACGCCGCCAGCCAACATCTGGAGAGCCGAGGAAAGCCGGTTGTTGAATGGCTGGCACAGTTCCAAGCGACCTAAATTAAACAATGACAGTGAAAAACGGCACGGCCGTCTGGTGGATTCGTCGAGATTTACGACTGGAAGATAATCAGGCATTATCGGCCGCTTTGGAAAAATGTGAGCAGGTACTCCCTGTATTTATTCTCGATCCGATTCTGTTGGACTCTCCCTACGTTGGCCCTAAACGACTGGCCTTTTTATTTGCGGGGTTGAGAAAAGTTGATGAGGAACTACAAGCGCGGGGCGGGCGTTTGATTGTCCGCAGAGGGAATCCGCTGGCGCAATTGAAGGCGCTGCTGGCTGAGACTGGCGCGGGGGCGATTTTTGCTGAAAGGGATTACTCGCCTTATGCCCGCCAACGAGATGATGGTGTCAAGTCTGAACTGCCATTGGAACTGTCGGAGGGGGTTGTGGTTCATCGGCCTGGGTCGGTCTTGAAAAACGATGGGGAGCCGTATACGGTTTTTACCCCATTTAGCAAAACGTGGAAGAAATTTTCCCAACCAGACCGGGGCAGTCTCCTTGCTGCCCCAACTGAGGTTCGGACGCCGGAGGGGATAGAAAGTTTGCCCATCCCGACCACGCCGGAACTTGGGGAGGAGGCTCTATTTCTGCCCGGTTCGGAAGAGGCACAGGAGAGAGTCAAGGCTTTTGTATCCGGTACGGAACCGGCGGTTTATCAATACGGCCGTTATCGGGATTTTGTGGATATGGACAGCACGGCGAAGCTGTCTCCCTATTTGCGCTTTGGGATGGTGTCGGCCCGGCGGGTGGCTGTGGCTGCTTTTCAAGCGTTGGCAGCAGCGCCTGATGTGGATGCCCGTAAATCGGCCGAATCGTGGCTGAATGAGTTGATCTGGCGCGAGTTTTTTGTCCATATTCTCTACCATTTTCCGCAGGTTCGCGGGCAGAGTTTTCGGCAGAATCTCCGGCATATTCCCTGGAATAATGATGTGGACGATTTTCAAGCGTGGTGTGACGGCCGAACGGGGTATCCGATTGTGGATGCACCGATGCGACAGCTTCGGCAGGAAGGGTGGATGCACAACCGGGTTCGGATGGTTGTGGCTTCTTTCCTGGTGAAGGATTTATTGATCGATTGGGGTTGGGGGGAGAAGTGGTTTATGCAGCATCTGGTTGACGGCGACCCGGCTGCTAATAATGGGGGCTGGCAGTGGACGGCGGGAACGGGGACTGATGCTGCGCCTTACTTTCGGATTTTTAATCCGGTTCGTCAAGGGGAGAAATTTGACCCGGACGGCCGTTTTGTACGCCGCTGGATTCCTGAATTGGCCGATGTACCGGATAAGCTGGTGCATACTCCCTGGAAGATGAGCGCGGCTGAAGAGGCTGCGGCTGGCTGCATTATTGGCCGGGATTATCCTGCCCCGATTATTGACCATGACTTTGCAAGAAAGCGGACGTTAGCGGCTTTTAAGTGAGTGGGAGCCGAGAATGGGATCGGACGCGGAGATACGCGGAGAGGCGGAGGGGCGCGGAGATTTTTATCGCTTTTTAGCGGCTTTTTATTGGTTTTCTTCGAGGGCCATGACTTTGTCGAGGCGGCGTTGGTAACGGCCGTAGCCGAAGAATTCTGCTTTGAGAAAGCCTTCGACCAGTTTTGAGGCCAGGGCGTGGCCGACGATTAACCCGCCCAGGCAGATGACGTTCATGTTGTCATGTTCGACGCCCTGAACGGCCGAATAGATGTCATGGCATAGGCAGGCCCGAACGCCTTTGATTTTGTTGGCGGCGATGCTGGCCCCTACGCCGCTGCCGCAGATGAGGATGCCGCGTTCGCCATCCCCGGCAGCCACAGAACGGCCGACAGCGGCCGAGAAGTCTGGATAATCGTCGTCCTTGTCAAAAGAATGAGCGCCGACATCCACCACCGTGTACCCGGCTTTTTCTACAACTCCGACCAAAAATTCCTTTAATTCGTATCCGGCGTGATCTGCGCCAATGACAACTTTCATTAATGTCTCCTTGTCACAACATTGGCTCCTCGTTACACTGATATAGGATTATAATTACTATTGTGAAAGTAAAAAAGTCTGGTTACTGAAGGTGCCAGGCACTCAGAGAGTCGTTGGTGATTCAACTGCTTTTTGTTTGAAGTGCCAGGCACCGAGAATGTAAATAAAAGTGAACCAATTTCGAAACCATACACAATGGAAAGGACAGAGAGAACAATGAATCCCCTAGTAGAACTTCAAGCATATGGACAGAGTTTCTGGTATGACAATATTCGCCGAAAGTTCTTAAATGACGGCACTTTACAAAGTTTGTTAGAAAATGATGGCCTTCGCGGCATGACTTCTAATCCTTCTATCTTTGAGAAGGCGATTGGACAGAGCGAAGACTATGACCAACAAATCAGGGAAGAAATTGAGAAAGGCGGTAACGTCAAGTCTATCTACGAAGCGCTGGCTTTTGCAGATATTCGCGCGGCCTGTGATATGTTTGCAGATTTATACCAGTCTACCGGCGGCGGAGATGGCTTTGTCAGCCTGGAAGTCGCTCCCGATCTGGCCGGTGATACGGAACAGACTGTTTCTGAGGCACGCCGCTTATTTAAGGCTGTTGGCAAGCCTAATGTGATGATTAAAGTACCGGCTACACCGGAGGGCATTCCTGCCATCCGGCAGCTTATTGGCGAAGGTATTAACATCAATATCACCCTGATGTTTAGCATGGATCATTATGAGGCGGTGTCCCAGGCTTATCTGGATGGGTTGAAACATCTTTTGGACAACGGCGGTGATCCGGCGAAGGTTGCATCAGTGGCTTCTTTCTTTGTGAGCCGGGTGGATTCGGCCGTTGACAAGAAACTGGCTGCTCTGGATGATCCGGCAGCCGAGGCGCTTATGGGCAAGACGGCCGTTGCCAACTCCAAGATCGTTTACCAACGTTTCAAGGAAATTTTTCATGGTGAGGGGTTTGACGCTTACCGTTCGGCCGGAGCAGGTGTCCAGCGGTTACTGTGGGCCTCAACCAGCACCAAAAACCCGGCTTACCCGGACACGCTCTATGTAGACGCTCTTATTGGCCCGGAAACGGTTAATACAATGCCACCCAGAACAATTGACGCCTTCCGGGATCATGGCACAGTGGCCCACACACTGGAAGATGACCTGGCTGACGCCCAGTTAACGCTCGACAATCTTGTTGAGCTGGGTGTTGATCTGGATGAAGTTACTGAACAGCTTCAAAAAGATGGGGTCGAGGCATTCGCTAAATCCTTCAATCAGTTGATGACAACGCTGGAAGAAAAAATGCAAACTCTCCATCCTTGATTGGCACGACAATTTCTTTATGCTAGAATCAAATAGGTTTTCACTCGCGCCAATATTATGACCAATAAAACCAATCATCATCGTATTGCCTGATTCAGCCTGGGGAAAGCCGAAATGACTGGCACACCTGTCGTGTGGAAGTACAACAATTTGACGTGTAGATTTGGTAACAAGTTGCAACAATATCCTTTCGGGCGGCATGAGAGTTCTCCTTATTAGCATAGGTACTGAATTACTGAGCGATATTCTGGACACTAATGCCTCACTAGCTGCACGTCGTTTCCAGGAAAGCAACATTCCCCTTATTGGCAAAATAACTCTGGCTGATGATCTGGTGAGCATTGCGGAGCTATTGCAGGTTGCGTTGGATAAGATGGAGGTTGTCGTGACCATCGGTGGGTTGGGCCGGGATGATAATGACTTAACCCACAAGGCGGTTGCTCAACTGACAGGAAGAGTTTGTTCCCCCGAAAAGGTGCCGCCTCTGGACAGGGTTTTACCTATTGGCGGCCCTGAGGTGAGCCGCAGAGGTTTCTTGTTGGAGGAGGACAGATGTACCTTGATCTGCCTGCCGGGCAAGCCGCGTGATATGGCTTATCTGCTGGAAACGGAAGTCCTTCCTCTCTTACAACGCCGAATCGTTGAGGATGCGGCACATGGTTGGGCGCTTCTGAGAACGGCCGGTTTGATGGAGAGTACCCTGGAGCAGGAGTTGGTAGATTTGAATTTGGGGGACCACCAGCGCGTTTCCTTCTCCTCGTTTGCCGGTCAGACTGACATTGGTCTGTGGGTCGAAGGAAAGTCTCAGGCATGGGTCAATCGTCAATTACAGAATCTTGTTGCAGAGGTGCTAGACAGGCTGGGCGATCAGGTGTATGGACAGGCCGGTGATAGATTGGAAGATGTCCTGATGCGTCACATTGAGAAAAGCCGAACCAAAATGGCGGTCGCGGAATGTTTTACCAATGGTTCGCTGGCTCAAACTTTAGGGCAGCTCCCCGTTAATGGAACCGGGCCGCTTGTCATAATCGCACCGACGGGAACTGACGCCGAACTGGCCCACCATCTTGACCTGGAACAGTTACCCAATGATACTGATCTGACCCGCTGGTGCCGTGAAGCGGCCGAACGTCTGAGAGAGAGAAAGGGGGCGGATGTTGGCCTGGTTATTTATAACAGTATCACGCCGGGCGGCGTTCAACTACTGATCACCCTGGCCTCTTCGTTTGGGGTATCCGTTATGCAGCGTTCTTTTGGCGGCCATCCTGACAATATTACCCAATGGGCCAGTACCCTGGGCCTGGTTCATTTGCGCCGCTGGCTTTTAGTTCATCATCCAGAGGCTATATGATAAACCTGATTGGAAACTGGAAACCGGTGTTTTTTACTCTTTCCAGGGGAAAGCGATTTGGCGAATCGCTCTACATTGAGAAATTTTACTCACGCCAAGAAGCGAAGGCGCAAAGGGGACAAAGCCTGGCGTCTTGGTGTCTTCATGTGAGATTCCTTCTCTTGGATAGTCGCTAATTCAACGCTATGCGTATTGGTATGGTGACGGCTTGTTATAAGCCGGTGATAAACGGGGTAACTAAGATGATCTCGCTGTATAAGGCGCATCTCGAAAGCGCCGGACATGAGGTCACTGTTTTTACACTTGGAAATCCAGACCCGGCCGGAGAAGAGCCAGGCGTTGTCCGTTCTCCAGCTTTTCCTTTAGGCGATTCTGGTTATTATTACAGCCCACGCTACACCTGGGAAGCCCAAAAAAAGCTGCGGGAAATGGATATTATCCACTGCCACCACCTTTTTATGAGTGTCGGCATGGCCCACCGCTATGGCTTCTGCCCCATTGTATATACTAACCACACTCGCTATGATCTTTATACCGGAACTTATATGCCGCTGCCGCAGCCGACGGCCGATGCTATTATGCGCCAGGTATGGCCGGAATTTACGGATTATTGCGATGTGGTCGTCACGCCCTCGGAAAGTGTTCGTCAGGTCATGGTTGATTTTGGCGTGCGACGGCCGATCCGGGTCATTGCTAATGGGGTGGACTTAGAGCCTTTTTATCACCCTACCCACCCTTATGAGAAAAGCGATCTTGGCATCCCCCCGGAGGCGACTGCTGCTATGTATGTCGGCCGTCTTTCGGCCGAGAAGAATCTGGAGACGCTGCTGTCTCAATTCGTGACGGCGCAGGAGATTTCGCCCGCCCTCCACCTGATTATTGTGGGCAAAGGGCCGATGGCGGAAACTTTGCCTAAATATGCCCGGCAATTGGGGGTGGCGGATAAGGTTCATTTTGTTGGGGCGGTTACTTATGAAGATGTTGCCAACTATCTGGCTGCGGCCGATTTTTTTGTTACTGCTTCTGTGACTGAAGTTCACCCTCTGACCCTTATTGAAGCGATGGCAGCGGGCCTGCCTGTTGTTGCCTATGCCTCTCCCGGCATCGTTGATACGGTTGAGACGGCCGTTACCGGCCTTCTAACACGCCGGGAAGACGGCGGGCTGGCAGCCGGAATGGTCGCTCTGGCTGAAAATCCTGCCCGCCGCCGCCAGATGGCTTTGGCCGCCAGAGAATGCAGCAAGGAGTTTGATATTCGTTCTACAATCGGCCAAACAATTGATCTATATGAGGAGCTGCGCCGAACACGACCTGATTTAGTGCGTCAAGAGGAACACGGCCGATGGCATCGTACATGGCCCCGTCTACAGCCGTTGGTAGAACAGTTAATCAACCTGACTCATCCCCCTAAACAAGAGGAAGAATCGCTGCGTGACAGATAACCGCAAGAAATTGGGCCAATGGGGTGAATCGGTCGCTGCCCATCATCTGGAAGCCAAAGGGTATGAGATTGTGGCAAGGAACTGGCGGACGGCCAGGGGTGAGATTGATCTGATTGCCAGAGCGGGACAAGAGCTGGTTTTTGTCGAAGTTAAAACCCGGCGCGGAAAACAGTTGGGGCTGCCTGAGGAGGGTTTAACCCGACGAAAGGCTAATCAGTTGATGATGCTGGCCGGACAATACCTTTCTGAAAATGATCTGGATGTTGATTGGCGGATTGATCTGGTGGCCGTCGAACTGGATAAGGGTGGCAAACTGCTTCGCTGTGACCATATACCAAATGCGGTTTTAGGGTGGTGAAAGTTGACCTCTGGTAACTCACGCAAAGGGCGCATACATGCGGCGCAAAGCCGCTGAGATCGCAATGAAAACCTGGCCTCTTGGCATCTTGGCGTGGGAATTCTTATTATGACCTCAAAATTACCGCTGCTGGTTATCGTTGGGCCGACGGCTGTTGGCAAAACCTCTCTCTCCATTGCTTTGGCTGACCGGTATGGTGGGGAGATCGTTTCGGCCGATTCGCGCCTGCTTTATAAGGGGATGGATATTGGGACGGCTAAACCGACGGTTGAGGAGCAAGCCGCTATTCCTCACCATCTGATTGACCTTTGCCAGCCGGATGAAACGATTACTCTGGCCCAATACCAACGGCTGGCCTACCATACGATTGATGATATTCACCAACGGGGATGCCTGCCGCTGCTGGTTGGGGGGACGGGCCAATATGTGAAGGCGGTTGTGGAGGGATGGGGGATACCGGAGGTCGCGCCCCGCAGGGTACTTCGTCATGCTCTGGGGCAGTTGGGTGGGCCGGAGTTGGCGCGGTGGCTGGCGGCGTTGGACCCGGAAGCGGCCGAACGGATTGACGCCCGCAATGTTCGGCGGGTTATCCGGGCGTTGGAAGTGACTCTGGTTACGGGACGGCCGATCACGGAGCTTCAACGGAAGAAACGGCCGACTTATCGCATCAAAATGATTGGCCTGCACACGGACCGGGAGACGCTTTATCAGCGAATTGACCAACGGGTGGATGAGATGATGGCTTCGGGGCTGTTGGCGGAGGTTGAATCGCTTTTGGAGGCGGGTTATCAGGCGAAGCTTCCGGCTATGAGCGGCCTGGGGTATCGGCAGTTAACGGATTATCTGGACGGGGTGTATACGCTGGAGGAGGCGGTTGAGCGTATTAAGTTTGAAACGCATC
>JBAPRX010000212.1:0-12062 GCA_049281335.1 Promineifilaceae bacterium (SeqCode) | reverse complement strand
GAGTGTGAACGCGCCTGCCAGCGGCTCAACGCCCTATGGTGAATTCATCTTCGACTTTGGGAACATCAGTGTGGCTGGGAACGAAACGTTCACCTTCAAACTTATTATCAATTCCGGGCCTGGTACGTTGTACTTTGAGACATTCGGCATCGGCAACACCCCTTGTGCCAATGTTGAAGAGACAGACGAGAACGACGTTGCTTTCCCGACCGAACGGGGCGATCCACCGGGCTTTGAAGTCATCTTTGTACCATAAACGTTGGCAAACAATAGCCTGTCCGTCATGGTAGCAAGTTGGCAACCACCCAAACAAGGCTAGAATAACCCATTATGACAAACTTGATCGGACGCCAACTCGACAACTATAGAATTGACGCCCTTTTGGGCGAAGGGGGGATGGGGTCTGTATACCGGGCGTATGATGTGAATCTGGCCCGACCTGTGGCAGTGAAGGTCATGCACCCTCAGTTTGCCAACCAATCTGTCTTCCGGCAGCGTTTCTTGCAGGAAGCCCAGGCTGCCGCCCGCCTCAGTGATCATACCTCCATTGTCAACATTTATGATTTTGGTCTTGAGGCAGACAACCTCTTCATGGTCATGGAGTTTGTGCCTGGGGCCAGCCTGGGGGTTTTTGTTTCCCGGCTCCAGGATCAAAATCGCGTTGTCAAGCTGAGTGAAACGCTGCTCATTCTAGCCCAGGTGGCCGATGCGTTGGGATACGCCCACCGGCGGGGTGTCGTTCACCGAGATGTCAAGCCTGATAATATTCTGCTTCGGCCGTTAGAAGAACCGGACCGCCCTGGCGAACTGCCCATTCGGGCTGTTGTCACTGAT
Source organism: Promineifilaceae bacterium (SeqCode) (assembly GCA_049281335.1). Lineage (GTDB taxonomy): Bacteria > Chloroflexota > Anaerolineae > Promineifilales > Promineifilaceae > JAKEFB01. Next base: position 11,228 of record JBAPRX010000212.1, on the reverse strand, counting down.
TTTGGCCTTGCCAAGCTGCTCGAAGGCGGCGTCCAAACCCAGACCGGCACCTTTATGGGGACGCTGCCCTATATGTCGCCGGAGCAGTGTATGGGCCGGGAGTTAGACGGCCGTTCCGACATCTACTCGCTTGGGGTTATCCTCTACCTCCTGTCAACCGGTCAGTTACCTTTTGATATTAAATCCCCGACAGATGCGGTGATGAAACATATGAATGCCGTTCCACCGAACCCGACCGATGTTCGGCCTGGACTGCCCGTTTCAGTCGAAAACATTATCAAGACGGCCATTGCCAAAGCGCCGGGACAGCGATTCCAACGTGGGGAGGATATGGCCGAAGCGCTGCGGCAGGCGGCCTCCGGGTTGACGGATGAGGATGTTACCCGCTTTGCGCCTCCCCAATCTATTGTCAGTCTGGCGACCCAACTGCTCCCCGCCGGGTATAAAGCTGAACCGAGCCGTTTGGGATTTGATATGACGGCTCTACCTGGCGAAGAACGGCTCTTGATCGCACAGTCCGGGGAAAGCCCGGAGAGCGTGACCCTTGAAAAGGATAATTACACAATCGGCCGTTCCAGCACCAACGATATTGTCTTGACTGGCGAGGGTATCTCACGCAACCATTTGCGGATAGAGCGCACCCCGGACGGTGGCTGGCGGGTTGTTGATTTGGGCAGCACCAATGGCTCCTTTCTGGGTGATAACCGGCTGCTGCCGGATATACCGGAACGATGGGAGCCAGGCCAAGCCTTACGAATCGGCCTTTACGCTATCAATTTGCAGAAGATAGATCGCCCTGCTGGCCCATTGGGAGTCCCTGCGGCGGGGGCTGCCGGAACTTATCTGGCGACGGAACAGTCGCCAAGACCGGCGTTCAATGTCCCCGGCCAATTGGGGCTGGTGATCAACCCATCGAACATAGATGTGACGCCGGGAAACCGGGCGGATATACAGGTCGAGTTGTTAAATCAGGGTTCAACGGTCGGCCATTTCATCGTTTCCGTTGAAGGGTTGTACCCGGAATGGGTGACAGTTCCCAACCATGCCTTGCAGCTCTTACCCGGAGCCAGCGGTGCGCTGCCGCTGACCATTCACGTTCCCCGCGAGAGCCGGGCAACAGCGGATCAACGTCATTTTCAGGTTGTGATACGACGAGAGGGAGATTCCCATCCGTTAACAACGGCCGACTGCCAGTTAACAATCCAGCCGTTCAGCCAGTTTTCGATGGATATGCGTCCCTTGCGGCTGCAAAGCGGGGGCGTTTGCCGGGTCTTGGTTAAGAACGAAGGCAATACCCCAATGAGCTTCGGGATTTCAGGCCGTGATCCGGCCGAATCCATTACATTTTTGGCGGCAGGCAGCCCGGCATCTCCTGGTTCGCTAACCGTTGGCCCCGGTGAACGGGAAACGATGGACCTCCAGATAAAGGCCAAAGAACGCCCCCTGATCGGTAGTACACGAACCGTCCCCTTTGAAGTCCATGTTCGGCCTGCGAACGGCCAGCAGCAAACGATGGCCGGACAGTTGGATGTTGGCCCGGTTTTACCTCGATGGCTGATCCCGCTGGCGCTTATTTTGATGATTGTCTTGTGTCTGACCACCGGAGGTCTGTTGACATTCTTCAATAACCAGAATACACGAGCAACAGAAACAGCCCAAGCTGTAACGGCCGAATTTATTGCGGCTCAGACGACCGAGGAAGTGTTGGCAGGGATTGCTGCCCAAGAAACGGAAGAGGCTTTTCAGGCTACCAGCGCGGCGGCAACGGCAACGGCCGAACAAGCAGCCTTATTGGGTGATAATGACAGCGATGGCCTGACCAACAGTAAAGAAGCCGAGCTTTTAACCGACCCTGACAATCCCGATTCGGATAACGATGGGCTGACAGATGGCGAAGAGGTCAACCAGTACGGAACCGATCCTCTGGATGATGATTCTGATGATGATGGTTTACTGGATGGGGAAGAGATAAATGACTACCAATCGTCTCCCAACAACCCCGACTCAGATGGAGATGGGCTGACAGATGGGGAAGAAGTCAACGATCACGGCACCGACCCGACCGAACCGGATACCGATGGGGACGGTCTGAATGATGCTGTTGAAATTAGCAACGGCACGGACCCGCTTGACCCCAACGATCCGGCTCCAACGCCGACTGTTACCCCAACGCCAACGGAGACACCCACGCCAACCGCGACCGCGACCCCTGCGCCGCCGGAGCCGTCCTTGCTGGTTTATGCCACTGATCAGGGTCTTTTTGCGATGACTCTTGACCTTGTAGATGGCGAATTGCAGGCTGGAATAACGAATAAACTGACCGATGGGGACGGTATTACATCTGTAAAAATTTCGCCGGACGGCCAAAAAGTGGCCTACCTGCAACTGTTAATCAACAACAATAACCAGTTGTTTGTGATTAATATAGACGGAACAGGCTCGCAACATATTGCGGACTCTGGCGAGCTTTCCCAGGAACCGATTAGTGGTGCGGACCCGACCCTGACCCGCCGCATTGTTGGAGATTTTCAATGGCTCTCAGACAGCCAACGGCTGGCATATAACACGCGAACCATCGGCACGGTCGGTCCTGGCCTTCAATTGAATCAAGACCTCTATGTTTCCGACCTGAACGGTAATATCGTCGTTTCACATCCGCCTAACACCGTTGGCGGCACATTCGATATTTCCAATAATGATCAGGTTGTTATGGCAACAACAATAGAGGTGATGAGAATGGACCTGGACGGCGGTAATCGCCAGACTGTGATTACTTTTCCACCGGTAGCGACCTACAGCGAATATGCTTATTATCCGCAACCCCAGTGGTTGCCAGATGGCAGCGCAGCATTTGTCACTGTTTCTGGCCCGGACCCGATTCTGGGAGATCAAGATGCAACCTATTGGGAAATTCCAACGGTTGGTACGGCCGAGTTGTTGAACACTGTGAACAGCAACCTGTTAATGGATCGGATATATCCGTCGCCAAATGGGAACGAAACGGCTTTTGTTCGCCTTATTTCCAATCCTTCTAACCCACCAAGAGATTTAATGCTTGGCAATGGACAGGCCGGTAATGTGCAGACCTATGGCGCTTCGGCCGATCAACTGCAAATTTATGGGTGGAGTTCGAACAGCCAGAGCTTTTTATACCGGTCACAAGATGGCTCTAATTTCGGCTACCATGTCGGCCGTCTTGGACAAGCGCCCGTTAATACTGCTTTGCCAGCCGGGCAAACGGCCGTCAATCCGCTGTGGGTGACAGACTCGACCTTTGTGCTAGCGCTCGGTTCCTCCAATAACTGGCGCATCAGTTCCGCCAATCTGGATGGCGACGAACAGGTGTTAGTGAATGTAGCGGCCACTCAGGCGGTTTTCGATGCCTGGCCCCCCACACCGTAACCTCTGGATTGGTTCAATCTTGGAAGATTGAACCAATCCTTCGAATAAGCCAGAAATTAACTCTCCCACAAATTAGCCAAATTGCATCCAAATTTCCTTTATTTTCCCTTATTTTCCTATAAAAAACGGGCCGTTTTGACAATCTCGGCGATCTCCTTATAATTTTGAGCCAGGTGCATCAGAAGTCTTATTTGTCCCCGTTTTCCATCCGGTGGACAGAAAGCAGGAAAGTTACGTGCCAGACTTCCCTAATTTTCTGTTCAACCAGCACTATTCGCTTCCCGGCGAATGGCGTTCGATGGAACCACTATAAGGCCATTTCCCCAGTTTTTTACAAATCCCAGGCTCATTAATGCCTGGATCTAAAAGGAGGACGGAGAAAGGTGTGTCTTTACAAAAAATATTTGATTATTGCCCCAGCAGTGTTGTTTGGGGCCGTTCTTTTGATTGGCTGTCGTAATGAGCCGGTGGAGCCTGTTACACAGGCATCCTTGACTCAGACTCCAACAGAGATCGCTGCGGCCGAAACGAAGGTAGAGGTCACGACGCCGGTCACTGTTGAAGTAACCCGGATTGTTGTTGAAACGGAGGTGGTTGAAGTAACGCCGGAGCCTGAGTCAACCGCACAACCACCAAAGGAGTTGGTTGTTTGTCTGGCGGGGGAACCGCAAACCCTTTATCCCTATGGTTCATTGAGATTGAGTTTGAATACAACGCATCTTCTCCAGGCTATTTACGAGAATATGTATACAACGCTTTCATTTGATTACCAGGCACGCGGTATTGAGAAACTGCCTAACCTGGCCGATGGAGATGCAACGTTGGTTCCGGTTCAGGTCAATGGTGGGGATGTGGTTCTGGATGTTAATGGGGATGTTGTTACGTTAAGGAATGGAATAACTGTTCAGAATGCGGAGGGAGAAGCGGTTGAGTTTTCGGGAGAACCGCTGATGATGCTCCAATTATCGGCCGAGTTCACCCTGAAACCATTGGTCTGGTCAGATGGCACGCCGGTAACGGCCGATGACTCTGTGTACAGCTTTGAACTGGCGGCTGACGCTAATACTCCCGTTCCCAAGCTTTTGACCGAGCGAACAGCCCGGTATGAGGCGACCGGTGAGCGCACATTGATATGGCAAGGGATTCCAGGCTATCTGGATCGCACCTACTTTACCAATATCTGGGCGCCGTACCCACGCCATTATTGGGGTGGTCTTTCAGCAAGTGAACTGCTTTCGGCCGAACAGTCCAGCCGACTGCCGCTTAGTGATGGCCCGTATGTCGTCGCCGAATGGGTTGCTGGGGACCATATTCGGCTGACACGTAACGACTATTATTATCTGGCCGAAGAAGGGCTGCCGAGAATTGACGCTATTCAGGTGAGATTTATCCCGAATGCCGACCAACTCCTGGCCCAACTGCTTGATGGTCAGTGTGACATTGGTACCCATGATGCACTGGGAATACGAGAAGCGGGAGCCTTATTGGAAGCTGGAAAAAGCCACCTGTTGGAACCATACTTCCAGGACGGTTCCGTCTTTGAACATGTTGATTTCGGTATTAATTCTGTATCCGGTTATGCCACAATACGGCCGGATTGGTTTGAAGACGTGCGGGTGCGACAGGCTTTTGTGATGTGTACCGACCGCCAGCGAATGATTGATGACCTTTTCTTCGGTCAGGCTACTATCATGGACGCTTATGTACCGACCACACACCCCTTATATCCCGATGATGCGACCTCCTGGCCTTATGATGTCGCCAGGGCTAATGCCTTACTGGATGAGGCTGGATATTACGACACTGACAACGATGGCATTCGGGAAGACCCGGCAACGGGGACGCCTTTTGATGTGACGCTCTTGTCTACCATTGGCAGTGAGTTAGGGGAAGATGTAGCCTCCATGCTGGTTGAGAATCTGGCGGTATGTGGTATCCAGGTGGAACCATCGTTTCTTCAGGGAGACGCCTACTTTGCCGATGGGCCAGATGGACCGTTATTCGGCCGTCAATTTGATCTGGCAGCCTTTCCCTGGCTGATCAGCATCGAACCAAACTGTGGCCTTTATCTCACATCCCAGATTCCGGCGGCCGAAAATAACTGGAGTCTGAATCACAATAATGAAACAGGATTTAGCAATCCCGATTTTGACGCGGCCTGCCATTCCGCCCTGAATTTGCTACCGGGTATGGAGGGGTACGAAGCCAACCATCAGGCTGCTTTGCGGATTTGGACGGAGCAGGTTCCGAGTATTCCATTGTTTTTACGGCCGAGAGCGGCTGCAACCACGCTGGGGGTTTTCAACTTCTCGTTAGACCCAACTCAGGAATCAGAGTTGTGGAACCTGTACGAAATAGACATCGTAGAGCCATAACAAGGAGATTGGAGGTCGGCCAAACCCGTGTCAGCCTCCAATCTCTCTAACATGCTTGGCAAAAAAGCCAGGACAGTTAAAATGGTGGGAAGGAGAGCCAGTGGATTGTGTTTGTTTGGTCAACAGCAATTGTGCTAACGGCCTACCGATTTTGTAGGCGGAGAATAAGGAAGGTTTTGTGAACGACATTTTGGAAATCAAAAACCTAAAAACCCAATTCTTTACCGAAGACGGGGTCGTTCGTGCTGTTGATGGGATTGATCTGGTTGTCAAGCGGGGAGAGGTTTTAGGGCTGGTTGGTGAATCCGGCTGCGGGAAAAGCGTTACCTCATTGTCAATTATGCGGTTGATCAGTTCGCCGGGGAGGGTGGTTGAAGGCGAAGTTATCTTTGATAATGAAGATATATTGAAGCTCCCTGAATCGAAGATGATGAATATTCGCGGCAACCGAATTTCCATGATCTTCCAACAACCACAAAGTTCCCTCAATCCTGTCTTTCGGATTGGTGACCAGTTAGCCGAGGTCTTAAACATTCATCAGGATTTAGGAAAAGCGGCCGGTGAGAAGCGGGCTGTTGAGCTGTTGACGATGGTTGGAATTCCAGAACCGGAAGCTCGAAGCCGTTCTTTTCCCCACGAATTGTCGGGGGGAATGGCCCAGCGGGTGATGATAGCAATGGCTTTGGCTTGTGTGCCGGAACTACTGATTGCCGACGAACCGACAACTGCCCTCGACGTCACGATTCAAGCCCAGATTCTCGATTTAATGAGAAACCTGAGATCCAAGATGGAGACATCTATTATCCTGATTACCCATGATTTAGGCGTTGTGGCTGAGATGTGTGACCGGGTGGACGTTATGTACGCCGGTCGCATCGTCGAAGAAGCTGATGTTGTGGACTTATTTCAGAAGCCCAAACATCCCTATACTCAGGGGCTAATCGGTTCCACCCCCGTCCTGGGTGAGGCAGATAAGGAGTTGGTGACAATTCCTGGCTCTGTACCGAATTTAATTAATTTGCCGCCCGGTTGTAAATTTGCTCCCCGTTGCAGTGCCAGAGTTGAGAATGAATTGGAAATTTGTACACAGGAAGAGCCTAAGTTAAAGACGATTGCCCCAAACCATTGGGTCCGTTGCTGGTTGTATGAATAGAGGAGATACGATGGTCGAAGAAAGCCCAAAAAACGGCAGCGGAAAGGAAAAACGGCACAGCGACAAGGCTCTGATTGACGTTAGAAACCTGGTGAAATACTTTCCGGTTCGCTCTGGACTGTTACAGCGTGTTTCGGCCTGGGTGAAGGCGGTTGATGATGTTAGTTTTCAAATCTTTGAAGGGGAGACGCTGGGGCTGGTTGGCGAATCCGGCTGTGGGAAGACGACAGTCGGCCGTACTCTTCTGCGGTTGATTCCGGCGACCTCAGGCCAGGTGTTCTTTGATGGCAAAGACATTTTCAATCTTGGCGGCGGGGAGTTGAAGAAACTTCGCCGCGATATGCAAATTATCTTTCAAGACCCGTACTCCTCTCTGGACCCGCGAATGCCGGTCGGCGAAAGTATTGCCGAGGGACTGCAAATCCACACCGACAAAAGCGGCCGAGAACGGTATGATATTGTGGTTGAGATGTTAACCCGTGTTGGACTGCGGGCGGATCACGCCCGGCGGTATCCCCACGAATTTTCCGGCGGCCAACGCCAGCGCATCGGTATTGCCCGCGCTTTGGCCTTACGGCCGAAATTAATCGTCTGTGATGAGCCAGTCTCGGCTCTTGATGTTTCCATTCAGGCGCAGGTGCTCAAGATTTTGCAAGAATTGCAGCAGGATTTTGGCCTGACCTACCTATTTATTGCCCATAATTTGAGCGTTGTTGAACATTTCAGTGATCGGGTCGGTGTGATGTATTTGGGTAAGATGGTTGAAATTGCCGAACGTGATGACATGTACGCGAACCCCCTTCACCCGTACACCCAATCATTGATGTCAGCCATCCCGGTTCCCGATCCCACCTTAAAACGAAAGCGAATTATCTTACAGGGCGATGTCCCCAGCCCTTTGAACCCACCCAGCGGCTGTCGTTTTCACACCCGCTGCCCTCTTGCCTTTGACAAATGTTCTCAAGAAGAACCGCCCCTGAAAGATTACGGCAATAAGCATTTTGCTGCCTGCTGGCTGCTTGAAACCGGCGAACCCGGCGCAAGCAAGATACGAACGAACCGCATTGCCGAAGAGAATATCAGTGTCATTGGATAAGTTGTTATGGAAGAAGTTAAACAAATACTAGTTGTAGATGATTATTTCCAGATGCTGGAATTTCTACGTTCCGTTCTGGAGTTTTCACATCATGAATACCAGGTCCTGGCTGTTCCTTCTGCAGAAGAAGGGCTGTTCGAACTGCGACGAACCGCCTTCGATCTGGTAATTACCGATGTACGCCTACCGGGTATGAGTGGGTTTGACCTGGTTCGTAAGATAAAGGCATTGAACGCTGATATACCCATCATCATGATCACTGCCTACTCGACCGATCAAGGGAAGAAAGAGGCAGATGACCTGGGTGTCATGCGTTATTTTAAGAAGCCGTTGGACCCGGACGAGCTGCTGGCTACGGTTCACACTCTCCTTTATGGCGTGGTGGAAGCGGCAGCGGAAAACTTATCCGAGCCGCCGGAAGTCACCCTCTCTTTAGATATTCGCCACCGTCTTGAATCACTGCGCTCTGACACCGGCGCTCGTCATGTCATGTTGAGCAATATAAGCGGACAGATATTATATGATGGGGGAATTGGGGAAGAATTGGACCTTCCAGAATTGGCGGCGGGAATTGCTGAGAGTATGGAGGCCGGTTTTCGGTTAGCCGACCGGTTGGAAAGTGAGGACCCGTTTACCATTCATTATCAGGTTGGCAAGAAATACGATCTTTATTTTGCCAACGCCGGGCGGGACTATTTTGTCTCCATCTTTTTCGACTCCCAGTCACGACGAGGCCGTCTGGGGACAATTTGGGTGTTTGCACAACGCGCTATCAATGATTTGCAGATCATGTTGGCGGCTCAAGAACCGGTGGTTGCTCCCCCCATTCTACTACCTGGTGAGCTGACATCTGTGCCGAAGACGGCCGATACCGGGACGCCATCCCCGGCAGCGGTGGAGTTAACTCAGGAGGAAGCAGCGCCGGAAGTCAGCCCAATGGCTGTCGAGACCGAAACCCCGCTAACGGCCGAGCCTGAGCCAGTCGAGGAAGTTGAAAGCCTCTCTCTGGAGGAGATTCGGGAGATGCTGGGTATCGAGAACGCTGAGGAGGTTGAAGCCGTTGACCTGGACTCTTTTTGGGACGATGCACTGGAAGAAACGGATCAACCTAAGTTAAACAGTTCGGGGATGTCTTTGGAAGAAGCCCGCCAACAGGGATTGATTCCGGCCGAATTTGAGCAGCCGGGGCGGAAGACCGACGCCGATTAAGCCCCTCTATTTTTAGAGAAAGTGCCTCTTCTGCGGGAGTATTGCGGCCGTTTTTTCTGTTTCCGGGCTTCCCGTTCCAGAAAGTGAATGATTTCTCCCGCAACGTCGGCTCTGGTTGTCCGTTCAATCCCTTCGAGTCCCGGCGAGGAGTTGGCTTCGATAAAGAGGGGGCCTCTCTTTGATAGCAGAATGTCAATCCCAGCGACGCTCAGGCCATGCGCTTCGGCCGCCTGAACGGCGAAGGTTTGCATTTCCTGGTTTAATAACATAGGTTCGGCCGAACCGCCCCGGTGCAAATTCGAGCGGAACTCCCCTTCGGCCGCAGTGCGCTGCATGGCCGCGATACAACGGCCGTCTACCACAATAATTCGGACATCGCTCCCCCCGGCTTCATGGATATATTCCTGAATGAGCATATCCTGGCGCACCCGCTGCAACAGGTCAAAGATGGCTTGTAATATGGGGATTTCTGAAATCAGGAAAACGCCCCGGCCTTGTGTGCCGCGCACCAGCTTGACAATGACGGGGAAGCCGCCAACTGCCTGGACAGCCGGTTCAATATCCTCGGCGGTATTGACAACTTCAGTTTTGGGCATTGGCAGTCCGGCCGCTTGCATCACCTCGTAACTGCTCAATTTGTTGCGAGAGCGGGCAATGGCAATCGCGGTTGCTGTGGTCAGAATACCGTGCGCTTCAAACTGGCGGACGACGGCCAACCCGTAAGGCGTGATGGAAGAGCCAATCCGGGGGATTATGGCATCCACGCCAGGCAGGGTTGCTTCCCCGGCAGCCAGAAGCGAGCCATCCTCTGCCCTGGCAGGAATGGAGAGGGTATCGATCACTCGAACCTGGTGGCCGCGCAGCCGGCCAGCCTGTACCAGCCGCCGGGTGCTGTATAATGTCTGATTTCGGGATAGGATACCGATCTTCATAAATCAAATGTAACTGAAAGATCCAAAGAGGCAAAGAGACGGCTTTTTGACATTCAAACTATCCCCGCTACAATTTTCCGTGCAGAAAAATAGAGGCCGCCCATGAGTTCAGATGTCCAATCGAAAATTGATACCTTCGTTATTGTGCCTACCTATAATGAGGTGGACAATATTGACGAATTAATCGGCCGTTTGCTAGGTTTGCCGGTTGGTATTGGTGTCATTGTAGTAGATGATAATTCACCGGACGGAACCGGAGAAAAGGCCGACCAATGGGCGGCCGAACATCCAGGCCAGGTGAAAGTCATTCATCGCGCCGGGAAAATGGGGCTGGGGACTGCCTACATTGCCGGATTCAAATATGGTCTGGAAACCCTCAAAGCGGCCTGTCTGATGACAATGGACGCCGATTTCTCCCACGATCCTTCGTACATCCCGGCAATGATCGAGAAGAGCCGCGAGAAGCATGTCGTGATTGGTTCCCGTTATGTACCCGGTGGGGGTTCCCATAATTGTACCTGGAAAAGAATCCTGTTGAGCCGGGGAGCGAATACCCTCGCCCGAACGCTGCTGGGACTGGAAGCCAAAGATGTAACGGCCGGTTTCCGTCTGTACCATCGGGAAGTGCTGGAATCCATTCCTTTAGACGATATTTTTTCCAGCGGCTACTCCTTCCTGGTCGAAATGATATTTATGTGCCAGCGACGCGGCTGGCAGATTGGCGAAGTGCCAATCATCTTTGAAGACCGTCGTAAAGGACAGACCAAGATTTCCCGCAGGGAAGTGCTGAAGGCGCAGTATACGCTTCTACGCCTGTTTTTGCGGCGCGTGCGGGGTGGTGAACCAAAGCGACCAACCATATCGGTGCTGCCGTGATCCCAAAGCCGAATACCTTAACCCTCAACAAACTCATAACGGCTATTCTCTTCATTGCTATTTTTACTATGTCTGTTCGGACCATCGCAGATACAGATAGCTGGTGGCATTTGCAGTCTGGCCGTTGGATCGTTGAAAACCACGCTATTCCCAAAGCCGACTCCTTTTCTTTTACCAAATTTGGC
>JBAPRX010000211.1:0-25661 GCA_049281335.1 Promineifilaceae bacterium (SeqCode) | reverse complement strand
ATATTTAAGGTGTGGACTGACCCTGACCATGTCGCCCACTGGTGGGGACCGCGGGGCTTTACCCTGACAACGGAGGTGATGGATGTACGCCCTGGTGGGGTTTGGCGTTATGTGATGCACGGACCGGACGGGACAGACTATGACAATGAGGTTATCTACAGCGAAATTCTGGAACCGGAACGCCTGGTTTATGTGCATGGCTCCGGGCAGGAGAATGATCCTGAACAATTTCAGGTGACGGTGACTTTTGCTGAGGAGGGCAGCCGGACCAGATTGACCATGCGGATGGTCTTCGCCTCGCCTGAACAACGGGACATGATCGTGGAGAAGTATGGTGCTATTGAAGGCGCGAATCAGACATTAGACCGACTGGCCGATCATTTGGCCGGTATTTGACAACAAATTCAGACAAGGAACGGTGAAATTCTCCACCGTATCCCGAATATGGGCCGCATTGGGCGGTTGTCGGTGTTATCATGACATCCTGGAAATAGCCGCGGATATCTTTATTCGAAAGGTGAGACAAATATGACAAAACTACGCGTGGACTTATTTTCAATTTCCCTGGACGGTTACGGTGCCGGTCCGAATCAGAGTTTCGATAACCCGCTCGGTGTCGGCGGGGAATCCTTGCACGATTGGTTCGTTGTAACGCGCTCCTTTCACCAAATGGCCGGCCAAAATGAAGGCGAGACGGGTATTGACAATGACTTCGCGGAGCGCAGCACAAAGAATCTCGGCGCATTCATTATGGGACGCAACATGTTTGGGCCGCCGCAAGGCGGGGACTGGGGCGATGACACGTGGAAGGGTTGGTGGGGTGATAACCCGCCCTATCACGGGCCTGTGTTCGTGCTCACCCACTATCCGCGTGCATCAGTCACGATGGAGGGCGGCACCACATACCATTTCGTGACCGATGGCATTCATGCTGCGCTCAAACTGGCCACCGAAGCGGCGAACGGCAAAGATATTCGACTGGCCGGTGGCGTGGCGACAATCCGCCAATACCTTCAGGCAGGGCTGATCGACCAGCTGCACGTTCCTATCTCGCCAATTATGCTTGGCACGGGTGAATCGCTGTTCTCCGGCATTGACATGGTCAAGCTCGGTTACGTGGTCACTGAACATGTCCCGACTGCAAGAGCAACACATATTATTCTGGCGAAAAATAAATAAGCCGAGTCGTTAGGCAAGCCCAATACGCAGCTTTCTGGAGAACAGTATAAAAAGAAGTTTCAAAGCGAAACTCAAATGAGCGCAATTGGGCTTGAAATATAATGGCACAGGGAGGGGCTTTGAGGCGGCCATTGAGAGCATAGGTCCCCTTGCCCTCCTTGCTAGGTGAAAAGCTTGGCCGCAACGCTGCCCAACTCGACGTGCAGCCGACCCGCCCAGTTGCCAAAGTTGAGCATCGTTTTTGATGATCTACTTGTTTTATTGACTTAAGCCAATGACGCTGTTTTTCATGATTTAATGCTGCTGTTTGTTGTTGTCAAATACAGGGGAAACGTGGGCCGTAGCCAAGCGGATATACGGCTTGCTAAAGAATACGCGGTTTAGCTATGAAGAACTGAGTGAAGGACTGTATGCTATTACCAAGTCGAATGTAGATAGCGCGTGTCCAGAATATTTGATCATCGCCATCGACCCAGTCAATTTTGAGAAGCCATACACAAAAAAGCTGGAAGGGGTGAGTACCGTCCATAAGAGTACACTGCCCGATTTGAATGGACAGGTGACTTGCATTAAATCTCCTGGCTATACTGTACCTGAAAAGGGGTCGCGTTTTCGGGGTTAAGCCAGGCTGGAGCAGACCTTATTCATCAAAGGGAACGAGACCCACTTTCCCGGCTTAGTTCAACCGAGGCATTCAGTAAAATGCCCTTTATGCGGCGGCTGGCAAGTTGGTAGACGAAGGGTGTTTTTGGTCGCGCGGCATGAAACGCTTATTTCGTTATGCAAGAACAAAAAATGGAGGCCAAAAATGAGTGGCAAAAAATACCCTTATGTAAACCACATGAATATTCTTTACGATGCGTTGGAGCTTGTAGACGTTCCACAATTGGTCGAAAAATGCACTGACCAATGGTACAATCAAACGTTATGCCAAGTAAACGAATCTGTAGTACGGCTTGGAATTCTCAAAGGAGATTATCATTGGCATAAGCACGATGTTGAAGACGAATTCTTTTTCACATTAAATGGAGAACTTTTCATTGATATTGAGAACAGTGAAACTGTCACATTGAAGCAGTATCAAGGGTACGTTGTTCCTAAAAGTGTAGTGCATAAAACTAGAGCACCTGAAAAGACAGTAGTTTTGATGATAGAAACTGCAGGTATTGTACCAACAGGTGATGCATAACCACCCGGCTTCACACGGACCCCGCAAACAGCGCGGGTCCGGTGAGCCGGAGCGTTAGACGACGCGCGAGATTGGATTTCACAGGCTATAATAACGGCCATTTTCTATACCTACGGGTGGCCACACGAGTGAACTGGTGAGCAAATCCTGGAGCGGCTGGTCAGTGGGGGTGATGTCGTGACATTAATCAATTGACACGGCCGTTTCCTTTCTGTTATCCCTGTCAGCGTGGGTCAAATTCGGGATACGGCTTTTTTTGTGCCACTTTAGACTTCTTTTGAAGCAAATTGGGAAATGTTCCAAAGCTGTGATGATAAGCAGTGGGCTTTATGCTGAAGTTTATAAAGAGGATACAGACTTACAAGAACTGACAGAAATGGCTTTAGCTTATTGCTTGAAGACACGACCAATTGACCACCGGTTTAGACTGGTTTGGCTGCGGGTGAATTAACATCGGCCGTTATGGAGCAACCAGATCAGGCCTTGAAAACGATTTCTCCCTTAAATGGCCTCTTAGTTTGGCCTTTCTTACGGCCGATATGCTTCCGGATCAATAGGCGCCTGATCTGGGGGGAGGGGGATGGCGAAGTAGTTGCCGAGGGCGTATTCGGTCAGGGGTTGGATGAGGCGTTGGGTCTGGTCGGCGACGTCGGCGAAGCAGCAGCCGAGATGCCAGATGGCGGCGCCTTTAACCTGGGGGTATTGGGCGTAGAGGTGGGCAGCCCAGGCGATATCGTCCAGGGCGGCCGAAACGGAGGGAACGTCCTGGTAAGCCCAGCCCCATTCGGTGATCAGCACAGTTGGGCGTGGGATGCCGTATTGATCGCATAGTTGGAATAACTGCTGGAATCGGCCGACTTTATACGGATACTGGTCGGCGATGTCTGTGGTCAGAAAGCTGTATTCATGTACGGCAATTGCCAGTTGGTCGGGGTGGGCGGCTGCGAGCCTCAGAAAGGCGAGCATAGAAGGCGCTTCCCAGGTTTCGACTTCCGGTTCACCGGAGGCCCAACCGAAAGCTGCCCATTTATAGCCGTCGGCCAAAGCCATTTCGGCCGTTGCCAGAGCAAACTGCCCCAGCCACTCGGCCTGGTTCTTGTCTACCTCATTGATCGTCTCCAGCCAGACCATGCTGGGGTCTAGCTCTGGTGGAAAGACAGCAATGTGTGCATCCCAATGCTTACGGGCCGCTTCCTGGGGGGAAAGGGAGTAATCAGGGACATCGTATTCCTGGCCGCTGCGACGGTAGACAAGGGTGTGGGGAACACCGCTCTTTTTTGCCAGTTCCTGGGCTTCAAAGATTGGCCCGGCGTTATCGGCGCTTTTCAGGAAGAACGGCACGCCGGCGGCGTCAAGACGCTGCATCCAGGTGTCGAGGCCATTGATATTACCGCCAACACTGAGATGGAAACCGATTTTGACAAACCCCAGATCGTTGCCTTGAGCCTGTAATCCCTGGCGAACGGCCGCAAAATCAATGGTTGGGGTCGGCGTTGGCATCGGCGTGTTGGTTGGTTGCGGGGTTGCAGTGGGGGTATTGGCCGGAAGGCCGGGGAAAAACGGTAGAAAGATATTTTTATCGCCGGGAGAAACGGCCGTTCCGGCCACAGCCGGCGTGTTGGGTGCGAACTGGAAGGTGGGGGTAGCTTCTGCCGGATAGGGTTCATTTATATCAGGGACCGCGCTCGTCGGCGAAACGCCGTCCGGGGCAGTGGGGGTTGTGATGATGACGGGGTAGGCAGTTGTTTCGGCCGTATTGGTGTTCAGAGCAATTTCATCAGGCGAAGGAGTTGGCTTCTCCGCCTGGTTGTCAGCGCAGGCCGCTAAAAAAAGAATAAGGATTAGGATGGAAAAGAAAACGGCGATAGGTCGCCCATCATTTTTTTGCATATGGGTTCGATTCTACCGGATTGAGAGCAGCCGTGAAACAGAAACGGGGAACTCTCATGGTTAGATTACTTTTTTGGGGGAGTTTTAAGGTATGATTTTATGCCTCACCCTACATGTATCAACTCCCTCGTAAACGTCGTTAAGGTATGTTGGCCGTCTTCCGTGATGACGACGTTGTCTTCGATGCGGACGCCGCCGCGATCCGTCAGATAGATGCCGGGTTCGACGGTGAAGACGTTGCCTGGTTCGAGGGGAGTGTCGTTGAGTTCCATGATGTAGGGAGGTTCGTGGACTTCGAGGCCCAGGCCGTGTCCGGTGCGGTGGAAGAAGTAGTCGCCATAATTGGCCGCTGCAATCACACCCCGCGCCGCCCGATCAATATCCCGACCGGTTGCGCCCGGTCTGGCGGCTGCTTTTCCGGCGGCGTTGGCTTCCCGCACCACGTCATAGATGCGGACAAATTCCGGCTCGACTTCCCCAACGGCAAAAGTGCGGGTGATGTCGGAGGGATAGTTGTCAACGATGGCTCCCCAATCAATGACCAGCAAATCGCCTTCCTGGATCGGCCGATCCGTAGGGACGGCATGGGGCGACGCGCTGTTTGGCCCGGTGGCAACGATGGGCGGGAAGGCGTTGGCCTCGCTCCCGGCGTCAGTCAACTCCTGACTTAACATGGCCGCGATCTCTTTCTCTGTCTGGCCGATTTTGATGCGCGGAATGAGGTTTTGGATGGCAGTTTCGGCCGCAACGGTCGCTTTTTGCATGGCGGCCAGTTCGTCGGCGTCTTTTTTGAGGCGGAGAGCGGTCATAATTGGCTCGGCGTGGGCGGTGGTCAGGCCGGGGGCATAACGCTTTAGCAGTTCGTATTCCAGAACGCGCATGTGGAGGGCTTCAACGCCCAGGAGATAGTCGGATAGTTCCAGATGGGCGCACACCTGCTGGAACGCACCCAAATAGCCCTCATCGTCGGTCCAGGCAAAGATGCGCTCTTCGGGAATACCAGCCTGGCGGGCTTTGATCGATTCGAGCTTGGGAATAATAACGGCCGGATCGTCGTCAGCAGGCAGGAAGAGCAGGATCGGCCGTTCGCTGACGTGGGTGTGCATCCCGCTCAAGTAGACCATATTTGGCCCCGGCATCAGGACAATGCCATCCAGTCCGTGAGATAATATTTCGGCCGTTAATTTTTCGATACGTTTCTGATTCATCCCTCATTCTCCTTCAAATATAGCCACGAATTAGCACGAATTAACACAAATTATTGGTTGGTTTTTATTCATTGTGGGCGGTGATGTGGACATTAAATGTTATCAATACGCGATTTACCAAATCGCGCCACAGTATTATTCGGATTCTAGTTCGATAAGTTGTAGGCCGGGT
The DNA here is from genome assembly GCA_049281335.1 of Promineifilaceae bacterium (SeqCode). Classification (GTDB taxonomy): domain Bacteria; phylum Chloroflexota; class Anaerolineae; order Promineifilales; family Promineifilaceae; genus JAKEFB01. The sequence goes on along the minus strand of JBAPRX010000211.1, from coordinate 20,023 downwards.
TGGACAGCTTCACCGGCCTGGCAGTGAATGGCTGTAACCTGACCGTCATAAGGAGCCTGGATGGGCAGCACCATTTTCATGGATTCAAGCAGTATGAGCTTCTCACCCGCCTTCACTATATCCCCGACTGCGACCAGGACTTCCGAGACAACGGCCGGAATGGAGGCAGAGAGCGTAGCTTCTGGCCCTGTTTCATGGGCGGCCGATCCTTCTCGCAGCCGTTCGTAATTGACAAGACGGCCGTTGGCCCACAACTGCCGTTTGTCGCCGTCTTGAATACCGACGGCTCGAATCTGTTTGCGCCGAACCTTGTCACCGGTAAGAGACGGCTCTTCGACTTCCAGCACGAAATGCGGCCCATCGGTATACACAATCCGCGCTTCCGTTGTGCGGCCGTCATAACTGATTTGCAGCCGGTCGCCTTGCCGGACAACCTCAATCTCTTTTTCTGTGTCGTCGAGTTGACCTTTGAATTTCATTTAAGCTGCCTGAGAATCAGAAGAAACGGTCGAAACGGGCTGCGAACCATTGCTACGATTATAAATCCGTTTCACGTGAAGGGTAAAACCTTCCATCATTTTAACCACGACCTGTTCACCGCTTTCCAGCGGCTCATCGGCTATGGCCCGCCACAACTCACCCATGACCAGCACCGTTCCTATGAAGGCATTCTCCCGACCAGGAACGGGCTTGAAGGCTTTCTTCACCGGCCCGGTTTGGCCGACCATTCCTTCGCTGCCGGTGATGGGCGGCCTCCTTTGGGCTTGCAAGGCTTTGGTGACGATAAAGAGGAAAAAAGCGGCCGTTGGCAAACTGACGCTGACAGCAACCGGGACGGGCAGCCGGGCAAACTGAGGAGTTTGGGCGGTGTTAAACAGCACCAACAGCCCGGCAATCAAAGTCAGCGTACCGGTAATGGCTAATGCGCCAATGGTTGGCGTTTTTATTTCCAGCAGCATCAATATGAAGGAAAGGCCAATCAGGATCAGCCCCAGGAAATTAGCTTCGATTGTACCTAGCCCATAGAGCGCCAACCCTATACAGACAACACCAATGAAGCCGGCCACCCAGCCGCCGGGATGGGAGATTTCGATGATAATCGCCAGGGGACCGATGGAAAGTAGAATACTGATCAGGACAGGGTTTGAAAGCGCATAGAGTATTCCTTCAACAAGTCCCATTTCTACCGGTTGTTGGACGGCATTGGCCGTTTGGAGAGTGACATCACGGCCGTTGACGGAAACGATCATACCATCAATCTGATTCAACAAGTCGGGAATATCGGCCGCAATGACATCAACAAAGCCCGTTTCCAGGGCCTCCCCGGCGGTAACGGCCCGCGCATTTTCAATCATGGATTCGGCCAGTTCGACCGCATCCTCACCCCGCCGTTCGGTCAAATTCCGCATGGTTGCCTTCAAATCCTCTACTTGCTTTCGGTAGATCGTTTCTTCTAAATCCGCACCGGAACCGTCAACGGGCGAGGCAGCCCCTACAACGGTTTCGGGGGCCATGGCGGCAATATGAGCAGCGGCTGTAATGAGGCTGCCCGCCGACGCGGCCTGAGCGCCGCTGGGCGCGATATAGACAATGACGGGCAGATCTGCAGAACGAAATGTCTGGACGATTTTTTGGGTTGTACCGACCAGCCCGCCTGGTGTGTCGAGAACGATTAGGACGGCCGATGCGCCCGACTGCTGGCCTTGCTCTATCACACGCTCAAAGTAAGCGGCCATCGCCGGCGTGACCGGGCCGTTTATGTTGGCAACCAGAATCTCATTGCCCTGGGCATGCAGCGGGGAGGCTGCCAACAGGGCAAAAATAGCAAGAAAAGAGGCAATCGCAATCATCATCAAGCGTTTCATAACAGCCTCCTTAGGGAATAACTCACGCAAAGGCCGCATAAGAATGCGGGCGAAGAGCGCAGAGAGTAATAGCAGATCGTTTTTATTCATAGGTCGGGAAGGCGACGTAGAACTTGCTGCCTTCTCCTGGCGTGCCATCGGCCCAAATACGGCCGTGATTCAGTTCCACCAGGTCTTTGGCAATAGCCAGACCCAACCCCATGCCTTCATGGCTGCGACGCAGGTGTGGCTCTACCTGATAGAAGCGGTTGAAAATCCGGTTCAACTGATCCTCAGCAATACCGATACCGGTATCTTCTACAATGAACCAGGTTTCACCGCTGTGCCGTTCCAGGGAAATGGTTATCTCTCCCTGTTCGGCCGTAAATTTCACGGCGTTATCGAACAGATTGTTGAAGATCACCTGAAACATATTTCGGTCAACCAGCACCAGCATTGGGCCGTCGGGGATATGAGTGTGGGCTACCTGTTCTTTGGATAGTAAGATTTCATTTCTTTCGCCAACCAACTCTGGTATCACCTGGGCCAGATCAACAGGCCGCCGTTCCAGGGAAGCCCTTCCAGCGTCAATATATCGCAAGTTTAGCATATCCTGGATCAGATTTCGGAGGCGAGCTGCCGCTTTCAGCACACTGTCCAACTCATTAATACTGTCATCATCAGCGACCTCTCTTAAATAAGAAACATAGCCGAAGATGATCGAAAGTGGGGTCCGTAATTCGTGGGAAGCGACTGAAATAAAGTCGCTTTTCAGCCGGTCTAGCTCGTTTAACTGCTGGTTGGCCTGTTGCAATTCGCCAAAAAGCCGCGCCTTTTCAATGGCGACCCCGGCCAGATCAGCCAAAATAGAGAGAATGGCGACATCTTCCTGTTCATATTTTCCATCAATTTTGTTGAGCGTTTCCAGCACACCGACCGGTCGGGAAACGTCGTTCATGGGAACCCCCAAAATAGAGCCTGTGGGGAAATTAATGGTTTGGGAAATTTGGGGGTTCCAACGCTTATCTTGAGAGACATCGTCTACAATCAACGGCTCATTGGTGGTGAGAATCGTTCCAGCGATGCTGTTGTTCAGGGGAATGGGCATGTCGGCCAACCCCGGTGGCATTTCGCCTGATGTCGCTTTGACTCGGAGTTCCTGGGTGTAGGGGTCTAACAGTAGAATGGAGGCCGTTTCAGAATTTGTCAGGGTGGCAGCCTCGCTAATGATCTTTTTTAGCAAGATGTCCAGGCTTGTGGTCGAGTTTAACTCTCGACTGACTTCTAGCATACGAGCCAGCCTGGTTGGGCTTATTCGAGATAGGTAGTTTTCAACCTTCATGGTCCCATTTGTTCCCGGAAGAACGATGCTGCAATTTCCGGGTGGTCAATGACATATTGATAGCCACCATAACGGCCGTTTGTCTCTACAAACAGCGGTTCGATGCTCAAGGGTGTGGCGTCGGCCATATCGGCCACGTTTTGAACCGTTCCCCAGGGGTCGCCCTTGCCCTGAACAAATAAAATTGGTGTTTTTCCGGCCCCGGCAGCGGCAAAGACCGGTTCAATGGCTCGCAGCCGCATGCCGCTGACCATCTGGTAAACGAGATCGGTCAGCCACAAGACAGGCACGCCCAACGGCCCAAGCAGCCAGTTGGCGTACCGCCCCGCGAAGATGCGGATGCTGGTTGGTTGAACGGCAATGCCTGCTTTTATCTTGTCTGTGTGGGGCAGGGCATAAAGCAGCGTGTTGGCCCCGGCCGAAAAGCCAATGACGCCCATTCGTTCGGCGTCAATATCCTCGCGCCCATCCAGGTAATCAATTGCCCCTAGCAAGTCGTTGGCTTCATTTAGGCCGAAGGTGACTGGCGGTGCGGCCGTACTTTGGCCGTGATTGCGTAAATCGAACATGAAAACATTGTACCCTGCGGTGTGTAGCGCGTGGGCCAGATGGAGGAGTTGAACGGGCTGGCTGCCGGGGATGTCAGTCAGAGCGTTTTCGTTGGCCGACCCCAATCGGTTCCAGGGCCAGCCATGCACGAGGATGATGGTCGTATCGCTGCCCTGGTTATTTGCCCGCTTGCGTGGAATGAACCAGCCGGACAGTCGCAGCCCATCTCTGGCAGGAAATTGGATCTCTTCAAAGGGCAGTCCTAAACCGGAGGGAGTTGTCCAAAGGCGCTGGCGCGGGGGGCTGACAAGCAGGCGGACGAAGAAAGCGGTAATAACGGTTATCATTCCGGCAACCACACCGGCTATCAGAATAAAGATTCGCAAAGCGCGACGGAATAAGGACATCAGAAAACCTCCACTTTAATCGTTAGCTAGAAGCTGTTGTTTTATAGGTTAGTCCATCTTTTGGAACGGCCGTTTCTTCAAAACAGTCGGCATAATACCAGGTAATCAGCTTCTCCTTCGCCCAGGGCGTCAGAGCAGCCATGAGGGAACGACCAGGTTCGCTGGCCAGCGCTTCGTAGAAATCAGCCTCCCTGGCAAAATAGAGTTCGTAAACCAGGTGGAAGCGGGACTGTCCTCCTGGCTTGCCGGTCACACGGCCGACTTCGCTTTTTACCAACCCCGGCAGCCTTTCGGCTAATTGCAGGTGGGTTTCCGAAAAAAAAGCCTCCAGAGCCAGTTCGTCATCAACTTTTCGATACATCGTTACAAATTTGAACATAGCCGCCATTTTACCCCGCCTATGGGTACAAAGCACAATGACAGCCGCTTTTTCAGCGGCCAATAGATAAAACAGGCAATCTTTATTTGACATAATATCACGCAAAAACATGAGAAGAAGATTAAAAAGTGGCGTTTCCGTGTAAAGGTCGGGGGCATTTCGGTGACATTCCGCCCTGGAAGGGGTGGATACTTGCCATCAACTATGGGTTTGTTATAATGTGCGACAATATTTTTATCCTTTGGGAAGAGGGTTTGTAGTTTGACAGGAACATTTCCTGGAACAATCACACCATGGCTAATAGGCGGGTTGGTTCTGCTTGTTTTTATAACAGTTTCAACTGCGATTAAGTCGTGGCGTGAATCCAAAAGATCCCCATATTTTTTCCTCCGAGTGCAGGCAGCTAAACGGATGCAGACCTACATGGTGGTTAGCATTGCTTTGATTCTGACCACCCTGGCAACGACTGCTTATGCCTGGCAAGCGCCGGAAGACAGTACGCCAAGAGTGGCAGTGATTCGCCATGCAAAACCGGCGCCTGTTGTCTTTTCCCCAGGGCCAGAGCAGGAAGTGATCAATGCCAATGCTTCCCCGGCGGCCGTAGAAATTGTCCTTTCTCCCGCATCCAGTCCAGCTTCTTCTTCCACTTCTTCTAATTCGCTTCAATCGGAACTCCCCGAAATTTACAACCAGTTTACCCCCTCCGTCGAAATTAAAAACAATACTGCCTTAGGCGACATCTTCTTTTCGACAGATATTACCAGCAACTATGAAGCCATTAACCCCGGACGTCGTTTTACCGAAGGCTTCTATACCATTTATGCAACCTTCTCTTACGACGGTATGGCAGATGGCATGGTCTGGTCGTGGGTATGGCGGTACAACGGGGAAGTCGTTGACGGCGGCAATCAGGTTTGGAAGTATGGGCCTGACGGGCCGGGTTACGTTTATATTCGACCAGATACGGGCTTCCAATTGGGCCAGTATGCGCTGGATGTGTGGGTCAATGGCGAGTTGCTGACGCAATCAAGTTTTACGATTTCTGAAGGTACTTCGGCCGCAAACTAGGCAGTCTAAGATTCAAATAAGTTAATTAAAGCAGCCTTAAGGCTGCTTTTTTGCTTTAAGAAGGTGCAAAATGAGCAAGGTTTTTTATCTGCTGCTAACCATTGGTCTGGTTGTTATGTTTGTGGCTTGTAGCCCAGGAGGGTCGGAGACTGTTGAGCCTACCCTTACCCTCATGCCGACCTCTACGGCCGAACCCGCCACCGCAACGCCTGCGGTGACCCCAACCCAACTGCCAACCGCGACCGCGCCCAGTAGTTTGGGAGTCATTGAGCTAAAGTACCGGCTCCTGGAACAGTATCCAGACTTTTTCTTTTGCGATCCTGACCTTTACCCGGTCGCTACGGCCGATGAGTTGGCGTTGGCTCGTGAGGCGCTTCCAGAGTTGGAGGCTAATGATGAGGAGTTCGAGGCTATCCTGGCCCATAATGGTTTGAGTGGACTGACAACATTTACTGATGAGCAAATTTTGCTTATTTACCGGGAGCATAAGAAATTGATGGCTCTTGAACTTGAAGCAGCGACGGCCGGATACCAATTTGTTATTCAAGTCGCTCAAAGTCCGGGGGACGGCGAGGTTGTCAGCGGGGTTATTGACGACCAGGGAACGATTACGGTCACAGACAAGCAGTCGGCCATTGTGACCTGTCCGATTTGTCTGGCAGCCGACACATTGATTAGCACACCGTCCGGGCCGGTTCCGGTGCAGTCGCTGCGCGTGGGAATGGTCGTTTGGACAGTTAATAAAGCGGGGCAGCGCGTGGCCCAGCCCCTGATTGGCGTGGGACAAACGGCAACGCCTGCCGGTCATCAGGTTGTCCACTTGCGGCTGGATGATGGCCGCGAGTTGTGGGTTTCGGCCGGTCATCCACTGGTTGATGGCCGTATCGTCGGGCAGTTGCAGCCAGGCGATCTCTTGGATGGAGCCGTTGTGCTTTCGGCCGAACGGGTGGCTTATCGGGGAGCAGCAACCTATGATTTGCTGCCGGACGGCGAGACAGGTTTTTATTGGGCAAATGGCATTTTGATGGGCAGTACGATGGAGAAAGGGCAGTAAATACTCCTGGCCAGGAAGTATTAACTTTCCTCTTTTCTTTCTCTTAGTCCAAAGAGACACAGCTCTTTCCAAATACGTTGGCGCACTATCCGGGCATGTTCAAGTAACTCTTCTTCGCTAATCTCTCCTGCTTCAGCCGCAGGCGACAGAATATCACTTAACTTTTCACTTAACTTTTGCAAAGGAAGTTGCCCCGCCTGAATTGTGTATGACTCTTGAGCTTCTATGGCCAAAGTATTTAAGGATTTATCTTGTTCACTGCTCAGTCGAGTAAGTTGTTGGTGCAGTTCTTGAGCAACACGGTTTGTGGCTTTCAATTTTACGGAAAAGAAGATTAAGAGGAAGATCTATTTCCAAATTTACTCACACGCAGCAGACGTCGGCCGTAATTCATTAACTGCTCAATCTCTCCCACCTTCAGAAGAGAACAGACGGCGAGATAGACAAGCCCACCAACAATGGAGCCGAGCAGCAGAAGCCAGAGGGAAGCAAACGTTGCGAGCTGCTCGTGAATGAAGTAGGTAACGGCCGACATCAATGCCGTCGCTATCCCCATTCGCCAGAGGCCGTCCAGCAGATGACGGCCGTCCAGTCCGCCCAGCTTTTTGCGCAGCAGCCACAGCAGCAGACCCAATTCCAAAAAGGTTGAAACACTGTAGCCCATTGCCAGACCACCGGCAGGCGGGCTGGCGAGTATCTGGGCAAAAAGCACGTTGCCCAGCCAGGCGCCAAAAAGCCACATAGATCCCAGCTGCAACGCGCCGACCACCACCGGTGTTACAGTATCTTCCATCGCATAAAAAGCCCTGGAAATGATTTCAATTGCTGCCAAACCAACCAGACTGAAGCTGTAGAAAAGCAAGACCCAGGCCACCAATTCGGTGGATTCCTCTCCAAATTGGCCCCGTTCAAACAGCACCGCCACAATCGGGTGGCGGAGGATGATGAGTAGTACAGAGGCGGGGAGGCTGAGAAAGGCGATCAACCGCAGCGTATCGGCCAGGATGCGCCGCATTTCCACCAGGGCCGATTGGGCAGCCAGTATTGAGAAGGTGGGAAAAGCGGCAATGCCCAAAGCCTGCCCGATGATGCCCTGGGGCATGATCATGATTCGCCAGGCAATGCCGAGGGCGGGAATGCTGCCCAAAGGCATGGATTGGGCGAGGAACTGCATCAGGAGATGATTGAGCTGCCCGAAGGAGAGGCCCAATACTCTGGGGGCCATCAGGCGAATGACCTGGCGGACGCCAGGATCGTGGATGGTAATAACGGGGCTGTAGACGGCTCGTTTTCGCCGCAGAGCAGGGAGCTGGATCAGGAGATGGCCGACAGCTCCGCCGATTGTTCCGTAAGCCAGCCCCATGACATTGGGGGCGAAGAGGAGGGCACCCAGGATAATGCCAAGATTGTAGACAATGGGAGCCAGTGCGGGCAGCAGGAAATGCTGCCGGGCGTTGAGGGCGCTCATGATGACGCCGCTAACGCCGAAGACAATGGGTGACAGGAGCATGACCCGCATGAGGGGGACAGCCAGGGTCTCGATACCTGGTGTCGAGGCCAATAGGTCAGGGTAGAAGAGTTCCAGAATTTGGGGAGCGAATACGGCCGTTATGCCGGAAACGATGGTTGTGGCGATGACGACAAGGTTGGAAACGGCCGAGAACAACCGCCAACCACCTTCGCCATCCTCACGGACGAAATATGCGGAGAAGGTGGGAATGAAGGCCGACCCTAATGCGCCTCCGGCAATGATATAAAAAATTGTTTCCGGGAAGCGGCTGGCGATAAAGTAGGCATTGGCTCCGAGACTGTCAATGTCGAAGTAGTAGTTGATAACAGCATCCCGCACGACGCCCAATATACGGCTAAGGATAAAGGCAACAATGACGATACTGGCGGCCTGGAGAATTTGAGAACGGCCGCTGGTTACGGTCTGGGTTTGTGTATCGTCAACGGACATGGGGGGAATTATACGGAAATGGGGAACAAAACAAAGCGAAGGGGCAAGAAAAAAGCGGCCCTTTGGGCCGCTTGGATTTCTGTGAGAGTCAGAACTCCGCATCCTGACTCTCATTAAAAGGAGGAGAAGAAGAGATTTAACTTACAATCGCTATTCTATGACAACTTCTAGTCGCTGTCTGTACGCCAAACCTGCGCGGAACCTACGCGAAACCTACGATTGTGATATTTATCACAAGTAGTTCGTTATGAAAATCATTGTCCTCTGATCTTTAATGCGTATTTACAACCATCGGCAGGAAGATTTTATACGGCTGCCGCTCGAAAAAGTAGGCTTTTCCTTGATTGTCATTGCCGTTGAAATCGGCCGATGGCGCTCCAATAAGCGCGGTGTTATCTTGCACCGCTAATGCGTGGCCGAATTCGTCACCACCTGTCCCATCCGCCGCTGTAAGCTTAGTTTGCTGCCGCCACTCGCTGCCCGATTCGACAAAAACATAAGCCGCTCCCCGGTCAAAGCTGCCACCAACATCAGTCAAATTTGCTCCCACCAGGGCAACATTCTCATCTAAGGCAAGCGCATGACCGAACCGATCATCGGCAGCGCCATCCGTCGCCACGAGTTTTGCCTGTTGGCTCCAAATGCTGCCAGCGCGGGTAAAGGCGTAAACCGCGCCCTGATTAAAGTTGCCACCAACATCTGCCAAACTGGCCCCTACCAGCGCAGTATCCCCTTCTAATGCCACTGAAATGCCGAACCAATCACTTACTGCGCCATCTGTGGCAGTAAGCTTTGCTTGGTGGTCCCAAACACCCTCCTCGTTGGTAAAAACATAAGCTGCCCCTTGATTATCATATCCTTCAACATCGGCCGTATAGGCTCCGACCAAAGCAGTATCTCCATCCAACGCCACCGAATTTCCAAACCAGTCATCTTCAGCCCCGTCTACAGCAAGCAGCCTGGCCTGTTGTTCCCAATTACTGTTGGTTTCTCTGATAAAAACATAGGCCGCGCCCTGATCGTCGTTTCCTCCAATATCTTTCCCCGGCGCACCCACCAGGACAGTATCCCCGTCCAGGGCAACTGAACTGCCGAACAAATCGCGATTTTCCCTGACAGGAGCAGTGAGCTTATCATATTGGATCCAGCTATTGTCGCTCTCCCTGACGAAAATGTAGACTGCGCCTCCGAGGTCCACGACTGAATTTACGCCAGGTGTCCCTACCACGGCAATGTTGCCTTCCAGGGCTACCGAGAAGCCGAAACGCCATTCGGTAGAATCCATGTCGGCGAGTTTGGCCGTTTGCACCCAATTATCCATTGAGCGTTCAAAGATGTAAGCGACGCCTTGCTTCACAACACCATCAATTTCGACATCAGGCGCACCTATAAGGGCGGTGTCACCGTCAACCGCCACTGCGTAACCGAACTGGTCATCTTCCTCTCCATCTTGAGCCGCCACATCGCCTTTTGACAGCCAGGCCAGCTCACTGCGTTCATAGGCATATACTGCTCCCCGGTCGGGGTTGCCAAACCACAATTCGGAGTAGATGGCCCCGACGAGGGCTGTATCCCCATCCAATGCCACCGAACGGCCGAACCGATCCCCGCCCTCGCCATTGGTCCAATCTGTCAATTTGCTCTGCTGGCTCCAACTGTCATTGTCACGGATAAAGACATAGGCCGCACCCTGATTCCCATTGCCGTTAATATCAGCCATTGGCGCTCCTATCAGGGCAGTGTCCCCTTCCACAGCGACGGAACGGCCGAGCCTATCTCCTTGCGCTCCATCATCGGCTGTTAACTTAGCCTGTTGACTCCAACTGTTTCCATTACGGATATAAACGTAGGCAGCCCCTTGATTATTGTTACCATTGATGGCTGCCAGATGAGCGCCAACCAGAGCCGTATTACCATCCAGAGCAACCGCGCCGCCTAACTGGTCATCTCCGGCCCCGTCGCCTGTCGCCAACCGCCCTTCCTGGCCCCAACTACCGTTATTGTTGGTAAAAACGTAGGCCGCCCCTTGATCCTCATCAAAGCCTATGTCCTCGAACGGTGCTCCAACCAGGGCGGTACTGCCATCTAAAGCTACCGAACGGCCGAATTCGTCTCCTGCGACGGTATCGGCCGTTATCAACCGTGCCTGTTGGCTCCAACTGTTGCCTGTCCTGCTGAAAATATAAGCCGCCCCCTGGTCAACATTCCCGTTGACATCTTCTGTAGGTGCGCCAACCAAGGCGAAACTACCATCTAATGCCACAGCGTAACCGAAGGTATCCTCGGCCGAGCCACTGTTGGCTGTCAGCTTTTCGGTCTGGCTCCAGAAAACGCCAGCCCGGTTGAAAACATAGGCCGCGCCTTGGTTGCTGCTGCCGCCGATGTCGGCCTGATAGGCACCGACCAGGGCTGTATCGCCATCTAAGGCGACCGCAAAGCCAAACTGGTCATCAGCGGCGCCGTCATCGGCCGTTAATTTGGCTTCTAGCACCCAACCGATGCTACTAGAATCGGTGAAAACATACGCCGCTCCCTGGTCACTGTTCCCTTCTACGTCGCTTTGACTCACCCCAATCAAGAGGGTGTCACCATCGCGGGCGACGGAGATGCCGAAGAGGTCGTCGGTATAGCCATCGGTGGCCCCAATCTGGGCGGTTTGGAAAAATTCCCGCCCTACAGGAGAGGGGCCGGTCCCGGCTTCAGGGGTTAGCTGGTTATAGATGCCACTTTCGTGCAGAAAGTTGAGTGCATCCTGGCCGGTCAGGGTTTGTTTGGCCGCACCAACTATTTCCCTTCGGCCCGCTACAACCAAAATAACGACTAATACAACTATAAAGATTTGCAGTAAGTGTTTCATAGCGTCTCGCTCCTTAAATCTGATTCAATGGCAATAAGGTAGCATGATACGAAGGGCGGTTCGTCCAGGGATCGGCCGTTTTTGTCTAAAGTTTTAGGGGAAGAACAAAAAAGAGGCCGGGCAGTGCAATGTCCGGCCTCTTTTTCTGAATCAAGAGGAGCTTGACTTGAAGGTGTTATTCGGGATGGACGACAAACGGCATATACAGTTCGAAGGAAAGTGGGTCGGCGGGAGGCGGTTCGGCCGATTCCATCATCACATTCGACAGGGTAAGCGATTCAAGCACAGCGCCTCGAATCTCCATGCGTGAAAAGCCGTTCCCATACTCACTACCCTGTCCATCTGGTATCCCGGATACGCGGATGTGATTAGCCATGACGAGATTGCCGTTGGCAACCGTTACGGCGACATCGTCATCAATGACGAAACCGTCGTACCACAATAATGAATCACCCAAGAACGCACCGCCACCACCTTCGACAGAGGTTTGAAGCGTCAGGCGGCAGGTATCGGGCGGATCGCCGGGCGGCGTATTCATCGTACACCAATCTGCATCCCAACGAATGACTGCGGCAGGGGTCTGGCTGTTACCGGGCAAGGTCAGCGCAAGTTGAAGCTGGTCATCGAGCCAATATTCAATCCGATAATCCGTTGGATTAAATAACGGCCACATCTCCAGGCCGGATTGGGTGCTTACTAGCCCCAGAGAGCCGACGGTGGACTCGTTGGCGACGGTATCAAGATAAAGTTTGGAGCCGTCGTAACCTTCGATGTCCAAATCGGTCGACCACAGGCTGGCGCTGTCCAACAATGCGTCTACGCCTTCGTCTCCACTGGAACCAAAACCCTGGATGATGATTGTATTATTAACGGTATATGTTTGAGCGCCACCTGTCGGTATAAAGGGGATGCCGCTTACTTCCAGCCAGGGAGGCAACCAGGGCGGCGCGTTTTCTTCACGGCCTAACAGAAGCCATACGCCTCCGTAATCCTCGGCATAGATAATGTCCATCAGCCCATCGTTATTAAAATCTCCAACACCGACATCGTGTACATCCCCTAAACCCCTTACGTTAGGTTGGTATGCGCCGCTCATATTGCCGTTGCCCTGTCCCAGATAGATGGTGATCAATTTTGGGAACAGGTGGGCAAGAACGATGTCGAGATGTCCGTCCCCGTTCAGGTCGGCGATTTCCAGATTTGTTGGATTCATTTGTACGTCGGAGACGATTGGCTCGTGGAAGCTGCAATTGACGCCGCCTAAGACGCGAACCAGCTTGTGATCACTGCGGGTAACGACAAAATCGTCCCAGCCATCTTCGTTGAGGTCGCCAAAGGTGATTGAGCCGAGAGAGAGGCCGCCGTAGCCCTCGCTGTCCGCATCAATACCCCAGGCGGCGGTAAAAATGCCATAGCCATCATTGAGCCGTAGATAGACAAAGGCTTCTTGTTCATAGGGGTCGGTGAAAACGGCCGGATAGAACATATCCAGGTCGCCATCGTGATCGCAGTCGTTGAAGGCGATATCCCCGATAAATTCGTTGTGGACGGCGTAATTTGTTGGCGCTTCGAAGCCGCCCCCACTCTGACGTAGCCGGACAGTAACCGAATCAGGGCCAGCGGATGTATTACCGGTGGCGAAATCGTCCAACCCATCGTTGTTGAGATCGGCAGTGGCAACATAGTGGGGGCGGTCGTCTGTCGTCCATGTGGAAACATTGTTCCAGCCGCTCAGACCCCACCGGATATAGACCCGATCTTGTTCGCTGTTGGTGGCAATGATGTCGGTAGCGCCATCGTCGTTGAAGTCGGCGAGGTCTACTTCATAGGTTCCGTCACCCATATTCTCTGTCCAGGTTCCCCAGAAGGTGCCATCGCCATTGCCGGTTTTGAAGCGGATTTTATCCCGCCCCCAGCCGGTGGTGACGAAATCGAGGTTGCTGCCACTATTGATGTAGCCAACCGCCAAATCTTGGGCGCCGGTAAAACTGGTCACTTTTATTGCTTTTTCAAAGCACAGGTTGATGGTAAGACAGGGTGGTGGTTCGGCCGAAACGGTGCCGAAGATGACAACCATGCCGAGGAAAGCTAAGAGGGTGGTTATCAATAAGAGGGATAGTTTTTTGTTCATTATTTATCTCCTTTGGAACAGTAATCCGTGAACCGTAAGCGGTAGACAGTTTTTCATTCATCGTGTTCGGCGATGCTGATATTGTCTGTCCAAAATACGGTAGCATGATGGGAGCGTGGATTAGTCCAGCGATCGGCCGTTTTTGTCTAAAGTTTGGGGGAGTGGGCAAAAAAAAGAGGCCGGACATAGAAATGTCCGGCCCCGTCTGGCCTATTACAGACTGACGTTATTTGAATGGTTGAATTCAGGAAACCGACGTTCGGCCGTTATCCTGGGGGAAAACAGCCCGGATCAATGTCCAGGGAGAGCATCTGGCCGAACAATCTCTCATCCGTCACAGGCGAGTAACCAATATCTAAACGGGATTTCGTCAGCGAAAGCGACAAGTTTTCATCAACATCAGGGAGAACGGAAGGAAATACCATGCCATTGATGACGAAAAATGGCTGGTAAGCCAGGTCCCCGCCCTCCGGGTCGTTTACCTGATTGAAAAATGCCTGGAGCGTGTTTTGCTCCGGATTGGCGCTAAACTGGGGGCTGTCGGCCGATTGACCGTCAACAGAAAAGTGCATCAAGGTCTGGTAGTTTGAGGAAGGCGGCATGATGGCATCCAGGGACAAATCGGGCATGGTAAAGAGGGGGTTCATGCGTACTTGCCCTGTACCATTTGGATCAAGCACAACGTCACTTTGAGCAAAAGCGCCCTTTTGTAACTCACAATGGGTTGGTGGAATGTACCCACCCTCTGTCATATCGTAGATAATCTGTCGCCGGTTTGGAACGAAGCAGACGATCCCCTTACCGCCAGAGAATGTTGCTGTGTTGTTGTCAATTGCAACACCACTGCGAACCTGACAATTGAGGTTCCTGGTCGTTTCAAGGTAATCCGTCTCCTCCCCATTGGTGAACTCCCAAACCTGAACGATTAGATCGGCGTTGACTTGATTGCCGACGAAATCAACATGGACAACCCAGTTTGCTTCATACTCAACCCCGGCCGCAGAGGCGCTGTGGCTGCTGGAAAAGAATAGAAATCCTAATGCGAATAAAAATAATGTAATGGGTAAATGGAACCTTCTTGTACGCATCTTGTTTGTCTCCTTTTGCACGGGCAGGACTGGACTATACAAAGCCATTTACAATATGGTAACATAGATTTTTAATGATTTTGTCTAATATTTTGCAGTAATTGTCTAAGATTCGACACAATGGCCCAAAAGAAAGGACGTAAATCAAATCCGGTATCAACATTTTCAGACCAGGTTCGTTTGGCGTTAAGTAATTTTGACAACGTGCAATGGTTAGAGGAGGAGTGCCCTCTTTCTGCCCCTTATTTTCTAGGGCAGGCGCTATTTGATGACCTCAACGACCCTCATGCCCCAGCGCGGCGAGGGCAAAGTTTAAGAAACGCGCTGCTGGCGGCGGCCGACACGCTGTGGTCAGATGGCAGGCCAGCCGATAAAGACACCCTGGTAACGGCCGCCTTTGAAGATCGTCAGACATACGGATATAGAGGGGGAAGCTATCTTCATTTTTTGTTGGAACTGCGCTACTTTCGCCGCTTTTTTCGGCCGTTAGAACACCCCCAGCCAACAAACGAGATAGCCCTTTCTGATTATTTAGGTATCAGCCGGGCCACCTTTTTCAATCATTTGAAGGTTGCCCAGCAGCAGTTGGGAGAAGCGTTGTTGAGAACGGTACGGCCGACATTTCGCCTGGAACAACCACCCCGACTGCCGCCGCGCCTCGTTGGCCGTGAGGGGCTGGTTCAGGAGGCTTTGTCTAACCTTCGTAAGGGAAAATCTGTCGCTTTAAGTGGGGCCAGCGGGGTTGGCAAAACGGCCGTTGGGTCGGCAATCAGCCAGCAGTGGTTGGCCCAACACGTCTTCTGGTTTACCTTACGGCCTTCCTTCAACGACCAGTTAAGCAGCCTTTTATTCTCATTGGGCTACTTTCTCCATAGACAGGGCGCTTCAGGGCTGTGGCAGCAGCTTATAGCCGATAAAGGTAAGATTGAGGATTTCAATCTGGCTTTGGGACACATTCGAGGCGACCAAAAAGCGCTTTCCAACCGGAAAGCGCTTTCCGACCCTGTCTTGATCTGCATTGACGAACTTGAAGTTCTTCAATCCGAACCAGACCAAACCACAACGACACAAGCGCAACTGATTTCCTTTTTAGAAAGCTTGCACAATATCTTCCCCACCTTGTTCATGGGCCAAAAACCGGTCATTCTGGCAGATGCCCATTTCGAGATCACCAATTTATCCTTACCAGAAGCGGCCGATTTCCTGAACGGCGCTGATTCAAGATTGCTGGCGGGTGAACAGGAGCAGTTTCACGCCTATACCGATGGCAATCCACGACTGTTACAGTTGTGTCTGGCGCTTTACGAGACAGGAGCGCCATTCGAGAGTATCGTTAATAAGGTTCCCCAAACCCCGACCTTGCAGGCTTTGTGGGGGCGGCTGTGGCAGCGATTTTCCGCCGATGAACGACAGATTCTATCCTGCCTATCTGTCTACCGCAGCCCCGCCCCGGAAGATGTTTGGGCGAGTCATGGCTCGTCTCTTGAGCAGTTAATGCGGTGGCGCATCGTCCTGGCTGATGGCGTGGGCGGCCTGTCCCTGCTGCCAACTATTCGGGATTTGGTCTATGCCGATAGACAACGGTTCCCGGTCGAGAATCGGGAACTGTGCCATTTTGACGCGGCCCATGTTCGTGCCAGCCGGGGGGAATATACACCGGCTGCCTACCACTTCTTCCAGGCCGGAGAGGCCAGCCAGATGGTGCAGGTCTGGTTTCCGCAGCGCCAGTTGGAGATTGAGCGGGGGCAGGGCAGCGCCGCCTTGGCTCTGTTTGAACAAGTTTCTGCCAGAACGCTGTCGAAGAAGGAACAGGAGGCGTTGGCTTTGGTGCGGGCCGAATTATATGCGCTGACCGGTGAGGCCGATCAAGGGCTGGCGGCTGTCAACAGCATTCGCTGGCCGCCCGTCGGCGAAATGACCGTTCAGGCCCGATTGCTGCAAGGGGATTTCCTCTATGCCTTGGGCCAGCCTTATCGCGCCATTAAACGATACGATGAAGGGGTGGCGGTTATTACCCGTTTGTTAAATCAGTTGACCCATTATCGTTACCAAAAGAGTATTCTTTTCGTTCAGCAGCGAGAGATGACGGCAGCCAGTCGTGAAGCGAATTTGGCGCAGTATGAGGCGGTTTATTTGCAGGGAATCATTCATGAGGAAAACGGCCGTTTTCAAGAGGCGCGACAACAATACACGCAGGCGCTTGAACTGGCGAAGTTGAATAATTACGACCAGGGTCTGGCCCGGACTCATCGAGCGATCAGCAAAATTTACGGCCGTTTGGCCGATATTGAAAGTGCACAGCGCCACGCAGAAGAAGCGATCCTTTATTATCGTCGTATCGGTGACAGACTGACGGAAGAAACGGTTCGCACGAGTCTGGCTGCTTCCTACTTTCAGGCTGGCGATTATCAACAGGCGATTTCGGCGGCCGAATCGGCCGTTTCCTTTTTTGCCGATGCTCAAAACCCTTTTTGGGAGGCAGTTACGGCGTCAACTTTAGCCGAAGCATATTATGAAGTGGGCGACTTTGCCAAAGCAACCCAGACAGCACAGCGAGTCCTCTTTCTGGAAGAAACCTATACCCAACCCTACGCCCATTTCACACTGGGACTGGTTGCCAAAGCCCAAAACGAGCTGGATGAGGCTGAAAAACAGTTTCGAGCCAGCCAACAGATTGCGAATAACAATGAAGATCATTATCTGGCGGCCTATGCCTGGCGGGGGTTAGGAGAGACATTGTTAGCCATGAATAAACTGGAAGCGGGGAAAGCGGCCGTCTCTCAATCAATTGCCCTTTTTGAAAAATTAGGGCTTACCCAGGAAATTGAACGAACTGTCAAATTGATAAATGAATTCAAAGAAACCTTGGGTTAATTTTCACTGTGGGCAAAGTTCAGTAAAATCCCCCCATGCAGTATCGTCAGGTTATCGGGTTGATGGTGTTGGTTTTGTTGGCGGCGGCCGTCTTGCGGCTGCCCAATCTTGAGACAACACCGCCCGGCCTCCATTATGATGAGGCCGCTAACGGCGTGTTAGCGGCCGATATTGGTTTAAGGGGAGAACGGCCGGTTTTTATTCCCAGCTACACCGGAAAAGAAGTCTTTTTCTTTTATGTGGCCGGGGGGCTGATGCACCTCTTGGGAGCGTCGGTTTTTTCCCTCCGGCTGGCTTCCGCCTTCATCGGCCTGCTGACCATCGCTGCCACCTACTGGCTGGGCTGGGAGATGCTGCGTGACCGGCGGGTCGCCCTCCTGGCGACAGCTTTGATAGCCATTAGCTTCTGGCATCTCCTTTTCAGCCGCCTCGGTTTTCGAGCTGTCAGCCAACCCTTGCTGCAAGGATTGATGGTTGCTGCCCTGTTCCGGGGGCTGCGCCGGGGAAGCTGGCGCTGGTTCGTCTTTTCCGGCGTCTGTCTGGGGCTGTCCGCCTATACCTATCTGGCCGTCCGCTTTTTCCCCATCCCACTGGTCGTGGCAATGCTGCCTATCCTCCTGAACCGCCAGCAGAGGAGCAACGGCCGTCTCGGCCGTCTGGCGCTGCTTCTGGGAATCGGGTTGGTGGTGTTGGCCCCCCTGCTGCTGTACTTCATCAACAACCCCGACGCCTTTCTGGTTCGGGCGCGGCAAGTGCTGCCCGAAGGAAACCCCCTCCAGCTTTTCATTGACAGCTACGGCCGAACCTTGGGCATGTATTTCCTGGTTGGCGACCCTTATTGGCGCTTTAATATCCCAAATCGGCCGTTGTTCGACTGGTTTTGGGGTGGTTTGCTGCTCGTCGGATGGGCGGAGACGCTCTGGCGCTGGCGGGCTGATGATCTAATTGAGCGAACGGCCAACTGGCTCTTGATATTAATGCCCTTGTGGATGCTGCTGCCAAGTGCGCTGGCAGTCGGCGAAATTGTCCCCAGTAATTTGCGCGTGATTGGCCTCCTGCCCTTTGTCTATTTGTTACCGGCCAGGGGATTTTTGCTGCTGGTCGGTTCGCTTCTAGCCAGTTATCGAGCAGCCCTGACGCTGCCCCGGATTCGGCCGCTGCGGACGACCAATGTGGTGCTGCTGGTGGTTGGGCTGGTTGCGGTAGGCGGCGGTTTTGCCACCGGGCGCACTTATTTTCAGGAGTGGGGCAGCCGGGCCGACCTGTTTTATGAGTCGGACGCCGATCTGGGTGCTGTCGCCAATTATCTGGACCAGACCGATACAGCCAACCGCACCGTCTATGTGGCCGCCCTCCATTACCGCCATCCGACACTGGCTTTTTTGAGCGAGAAGTACGATTCTGTGAGGTGGCTGCCGCAAAGTCAGGCGTTGGTCTTCCCCGGAAACGGCCGAGCTATCTACATCTTCCCCCACAACAGCCCGGCCCCGGACTGGGCGGAGCCGTTTTTGTCGGGTATGAACCACGTTGATGGGCCGGACGGGCCGGACGGCGAGCCGGTCTTTGTGGCCTACGAATCGGATCAGCCGCCCAACTTTTCCATCCCGAATCCTGTTGACGCCAATTTTGGCAATCAGGTAACGCTCCTGGGGTATGAGATGGGCAGCGGGGCCGCCGGAGAGACGCTGCCGCTGAATCTGTACTGGCAGCCGACGCAGTTTCTTTCGGCCGCTTTTATGCCCTTTGTTCACCTGGAAGATGCCTGGCGCTATCGCTGGAGTCAGGTGGAAGCGGCTGCTTATCCGGCCGAACAGTGGACGCCTGGGGAGATTGTTGTCCAACGGGTGGAGGTGCTGCTGCCGCTTGGAACCCCACCCGATTTATACCGGCTGCGTGTCGGGATGTTTAACCCGGCCGATCAAACTGCGCTGGGATTGGTGGACGCCGACGGCCGTTATGCCGGGAATGCTTTTACCATCGAAAATGCCGTTGTCTCTGCCGGGGCGGTTCCACGTCCCCTACCGGTTCCGCCGGAGTCGGCGAGCCAGCCAACAACGACCGGCCTGGCCCTGGCCGGTTACGAGCGAGGAGCGACGACAGTACCGACCGGGGCGACGTTGGACTTCGCGCTGTGGTGGCTGGCGGAACGGCCGTTAAATCAGATGACAATTCGGGTGGAACTGTTACGGCCAAATAATACCGGCGTTATCCTTGCCAATGTGCAGCCCGTTCATAACAGCTATCCTTTCAGCGAATGGCCCACCCCGCTGTTTTTGATAGATCGTCAGTCTATTACCATCCCAGACAGCATTGAACCGGGCGACTATTTATTAAGCGTTCGGGTATTGGATGCGGCCGATCAGACTTTGATGACGGCCGATCTTGGCTCGCTGACCGTTGAGGAGGCAGACCGCCTCTTTACCCCCCCGAAACTGACGTACCCGCTGCCGGTGACGTTTAGCGATGAGAT
>JBAPRX010000210.1:0-3937 GCA_049281335.1 Promineifilaceae bacterium (SeqCode) | reverse complement strand
CTCATCCACCTGCCGAGGGTTGGTCCACCAGTTGAGATCAATGTAGGCCGCTTTTGCCAGCGGGGGAATCAGATTTCGTTTCACGCCAACATCTCGGAGGCACATAGGGCAGTCAATGTCACGCATTAACTGCTGAACGGCCGAAACAGCCCCATCCGCCCTTCCTCGCAACGACCCACAGGTCGAGCAGCCAGGGTCAAGCGCAGCTGCAACAGCCGCATATCGCTCCACCGCCCCCACCAGACTGTAACGCATTTGGTGGGGCAGCATGATGGCGCAGGCCAGCCCATGATGCAGCCCGGCCAGACTTGAGAGAGGGTGGGCCAGGGAGTGGCAGGCTCCCAGCCACTTGGAACTGATGGCAATGCCGCCAATCAACGACGCCTCCAGCATATCGCGCCGCGCCGCCCGATCCGAGCCACGCACAACGGCCGTTCGTAAACTCCGCCCTACCAATTCAATGCCATACAAGATCATGGGGTCGAGTACCGGGTTGTGGTTGGTCGAAACATACGCTTCGATGAGATGGCTCAAGGCATCCATGCCCGTTGCGGCCGTCAGGTGGGACGGCAAGCCCAGTGTCAGCTCCGGGTCTACCAGCGCCGCTTCCGGCGTACTGGCCCAATCCCCAACGCCAAACTTGATCTCCTTTTCGGGGTTGGTGATGACTGCCCAGGGCGTCACTTCCGCCCCGGTTCCGGCCGTTGTAGGAATGGCGATATAGGGCATCATCTCATTTCGGGCGGGAAGCGGCCGTTTTCCCTCCCCAAACAAGGCTGCATATTCCCAAATCGTCGCATCTGGCGGGCCGCTGGCGGCAATCTTAACTGCCTTGGCCGTATCGAGGCTGCTGCCACCCCCTACCCCGACCAACACCTTTGCTCCACTTTCTCGCAGAGCGGAAACGGCCGCAGTTACGGAGTCGATGTCGGGGTTGGAAACGACCTGATCGTAGACTGAATAATTTAACCCACAGGCGGTTAATGAATCAATAACGGGGTTTAGCAGTCCAGCTGCTGCCACGCCTGGGTCGGTCAACACGAATACCGGCCCGGCGCCGAGCGACCGGACTACTTCTCCGGCCAATGCGGCCGTTCCAAAGCCAAAATGGGTCTGTCCGGGCCACAAGTAAGTCGAATGCGATTCCACCATCAACTCTCCATAATTTTGCTTGACAAGATTGGTTCAATCTGCGAAATTGAACTAATCTCAACGGCTAATCGGCCGTATTGACATGGGTGGGCCGAATCTTGAAAATACAGCGTTTCTCTGCCGGGCCAAGTTTGCGGAATGGCTTGCCGTCGTAAAGCTGAGAGAGGTCTTCAATGTGTTGAACGGCCGTTTCGCTGTCATCCGTCCCAACCACCTGACCCCGGACTTCTATCCAGCGTAGGGAATGGGCGGGATCAACGGCGAGAATAGTTACCTGCGGCCGTTCCTGCATATTCCGCGCTTTCTGACGGCCGAGCGTGGAATTAATCCAGATTTCATTGCCATGACGGTCGCACCAGACCGGTGTCACCTGTGGCTGGCCGTCCAGCATAAGGGTTGCCAGGGAAATGACAACCGCACCGTCTAGCAGGTCAAGGTGTGATTGGGGTAATTCAGTTGGCATATCATGTTTCTCCAGGTATCCTGATTAGGGACTATCGTGGCAGCATCATATCATAGATGATGCCTGACGGCTAAGAGAAATTGTTTAGATTTAGGTAGTGTATTCGTAATTGGTGGTTGGTGATTGGTAAGGAGAAATTCACCAATTACCAATTACCTTTGAATCAAATCGGTTTTGAAATAATATGGACACAACCAATCTCCCACCGCAGCGTCACCTGTCCTGGCAGGGATGCTACAATGCACGAGACCTGGGCGGCCTGCCGACTGAGGACGGCCGTGAAACGCGATGGTCGGCCGTTATTCGCTCCGACATTTTGGGGCGGCTGACGGACGCGGGGTGGAACGAGCTAATAGATTATGGGGTACGGACAATTATTGATCTGCGCGGGCCGCAAGAGGCAGAGAAGTATCCCTATGATCTGGGGGGAAATACGGCCATGTCGAACAACCTGACCTATCTCAATCTCCCGCTCGAAAAATATTACCCCCATGTGAGTGAAATGATTAAGAAAGCAGAGACACGAGGGGAAGTCTACTGCATCGTTCTAGATCAGTACCCGGATATGGTCGCCACTGTTATGCGGGCCATTGCCAACGCGGAGCCAGGCGGGGTAGTCATTCACTGCCACGCCGGAAAAGACCGAACGGGAACGGTGGCAGCATTGTTGTTGAGATTGGCTGGCGTTTCGGCCGAGTTGGTTGCGGCCGATTATGCTGAAAGCCAGGAGCGATTATGGCCCCTGTACGAAGAGCTGGTGGCCGAGGCAGGCGGGGAGGATAAGGTGGGCTTCTGGCTAAAGCCAACCGTCACCAAAGAGATGATGTACAAAATGCTGGATCACCTGGATGCTCAGTATAGGGGCGTGGAAGGGTATTTGAAAACGGCCGGGCTGTCAGAAAGGGAGATAAGGCTGCTCAAGCAGCGATTGTAGAAGGATTCTACGAAAAGCTCCTTAGTGCAAGAGCAACGGCAAATAGACCCTTCTTTTAGGGTGAGAAATGTGATGCAAGATCACCAGACCTCGACCATAATTTGCAATTGTGACATCCGGTAAACCATCGTTATTAATGTCTCCCAGGTCTAACCCTTGTGGTCCGTAGCGGGTTGCATACGGAAGGTCATACAGTTCATAAGGGCTAAGCGTCCCATCCGGTTGTTGTAAAAACACGCCCATTGCCTCCCACCCACCATGAATCGTCACGACATCTTGAAGGCCGTCCATATCAACATCTGCAATCTCAACCGGTTCGGGAATATCATAAGCGGAATAGGTTGCGTCCAGTTTTAATGTTCCTGTAACTGTTTGTGTAAAAACGGCCAAATTAGCAGATGGGCCGTTTCCGCCGTATGTGAATGCAATATCCTGGCGGCCGTCTCCCGTTAGATCACCAACAGCCACCCCGTTACCCCCCTCATGATCATAGGAAATAGGGCCGCTCAGCGTTCCGGAAATAGTTTGCAAATAAACAGATAAGGCTGGATTGCCTCCCTGGCCGTTCATCTTGACCACATCTATCAGACCATCGTTATTGAGATCACCGGTGTCAATATCGTCATATCCAGACTGGGGAGCTGAATAGCTTACAATAGGGTCAAGAGTACCGTTGGTATTTTGAATGAAAACACCAATATTGGATGCGGTCCAGTGGGAAACGACAACATCATCACGGCCGTCATCGTTCAAATCAGCGACAGCTATCGCGTCGGGGCCGGTGCTGGTATTATAAGTAACCTGGGAAGCTAATGTGCCGTTCGATTTTTGCAAAAACACCCCAATCTTGTCATCATGGAAGTTGGCAGTAACAACATCATCCCGTCCATCATTGTTTAAATCACCAACAGCCAATGTGGACGGCCGTGAACCAATATCATAAAGAACTGGTTTATCGAGCGTTCCACTTGTATTTTGTAGATAGATGCGAAGGTAGCCGGTGAAAAAATCCTCACTCGTCGCCACATCGTTTAGTCCATCATTGTTAAAATCACCGATACCAACCGCTTCCTCCCAATCCCCACCAGGATAAACTTCATATGGTAGAAACAGTCCAAAACTGTTACCAGGAATCAGTGAATTTATAAATGTACCAAACGGTGGTTCTAACCGCCCCACGATGTCTGGGTGGTTGTTGAAGAATTGCTTCTCAGGGAGGGGTCGACCATACCGATCAACCAACATTCCATTCGTTTGAGCCTCTGAAAGCGATGTAAACAAAACGGCTGAAATTGAAAGGAAAATAAGTGAAAGAATAGCTAATTTGATTTTAACGGCCATGTTGTATGCCCTCCACCAGATAATCTAATTTGTACGGTAGGCAACCC
>JBAPRX010000209.1:0-21516 GCA_049281335.1 Promineifilaceae bacterium (SeqCode) | reverse complement strand
CTTGTAAACGCATCAGGCTGCTCCTTTTAGGGCCATCATGCCGCGCTCCAGACGGGCCAGACTGGCTCCGGCACCGGCACAAAGGGTAATCTCAAAGATAGCGTCTTCTGAATAACCGGCTTCTTTTAGCTGCTGAACATCTCGGTCGGTTACTTTGTAGGCGTAGTTAGTTACTTTGTCTATGTAGGGAATTAGTTCCGGCGGCAGCGGTTGGGTTTCTCGCTCGCTGCCGCTCAGGTTGGCGGCGTAGGCTTCGACGGCCTGGCGCAGTTCAGGAGTGCATTCGGCTTTGTGAGTCAGGAGGGTATGGACGGCTTTTTGTACTTTGGCAGGAACAAAATCTTTCATGAATTGTTGATCTCCTAAAAAGCAGCCACGAATTTACACGAATTACCACGAATTATGTTTTTTCGATAATCGTGGTGGATGGCGAGTCATGCGGTTGGTTGCTAGGTACCGTCAAAAAAGCTCGTGTTAAGACGTAGACGAAGAATGAGAGAATTGCTCTTTTCATTTGTGATTGTACCTCTTGGCGGTCGAGCAGACCACAAGAAATTTGGCCGTTATGTAAACACGAGTAAGTGCTTTGTATGGGAGATTTACGGCCGAAAGGTGTTTTCAGTTGGCTCTAACAGGTTGTTTGCAAACCTTGATAAAGAGGTGACATTGAAGAACGGGGCGGCAGCAGTTATAATCGCTTATTGATAGCAGCATGTATATATCAAGTCAAAAGGGACGATGAGAACCAAATTTAATTGGCAATCCGGGGAGGAGGAGTGGGAGCGTGGACCACAAGAAGAGGAGACACCAGCCCCTAAAGACCCTCTTTGGCCCCGGTTCCTGGGATTCCTGCTGCTATTGGTATTGGTTGGCGCAATTTTTTTCTTTCAACTGAGGCAGAAGAAGGTTTCGGCCCCTGTTCCACTCCCCAGCCAACTGATTGAATTGACGTGCCACACCGAAAGGCCGGGGGAGTTGGTTAACTACTGGTATGACCCACGCCGGGGACGGTGGTTGGATGGCCCGCAGCTGCCGGAAGGCTATGACCAATCAAGGGTGACAGCCCTCGATGAAAATAGTTTTCTCGTTGAGAAAACGACCTATGAACAAGACGGCCCGCGTTGGCGCCTTTCATTGTGGGAAGATGACGCCCTTTCCTTTTTAGCCGAGACGGCCGTTCAACGACCAAGAGCGCTGTCTGTTATCGATCCGACCCGGCGGAAGCTCGTTTTTACCGAGTTCATCGGTTCCTCAGGGCTTTATCGCTATTACTTGTTAGACCTTGATGCCTGCCAATCTGGGGAGTGTCGTATGGTGTCTTTGCCCGGCCCTGTGATCTGGTCGCCAGATGGTCAGCGAACGCTTATTAGTATTCAAAATGATTCTGGATTTTCTCTTTTCCTGGGGAATGCCGCTGCAATGCCTGAGCATAATATAGGCGCTGGTCTGGGGAGAAACTGGATTGATAGTGAACGGTTCATCTACCAGTCATTTGACCAGCCAGAGAATGATGAAATGCGGTGGGTTGTGGAGAATATTGCCGGAGAAACTCTCGCTGTCCTCAATACGGCCGATCTGGATACTATTTTCCTGCCGGACTATCCAAATCTTTCACCCCATTGGTTCAACAAAGTTGAACCCAATCCCGTTGTTCCTGATGAACTCCTGGTCACGGTGAACGGTGATGACAGCCAGGGGAGTGAAAGGGTGGGGGCAATTTTGCGATATGATTGGCGCACCGGCGAGTATGAACGGTTGTTTGTGACACCGGATGCTTTCCCAGAGAGCCAAATTTCGCCGGACGGCCGATGGTTAGCCATTCACGAGATAAGGTTGCCTGAATTCCCTGAAAATACAGTGCTGCTCTTATTTGATCTGGCTACGGGCGGACAAAAGACCATTGACGAAGGTGACATCTTCTCTCTTAGTGGTATCTGGTCGGAGGACGGCCGTTGGCTGCTTTCCCTCCACTCAGACCTCCTTTATCTTCTCATCCCAGACGATGACTTCCAACAGGTGGTGCTACCGCCAACCGGCCCTTGCATCATCGCCAGATGGATTTCAGGGGAATAGAAATTCTTGGCGGAATGAACGGGCAGAGGATTAATACCCAGAATTAGCGTAAATATGCTAAAATATTATACCAGTTTGTTTATACACAGCGGTGCCTGGCACTTGTTCCGGGAGGGTATGGTTGAACCAGACGATCATAAGTGCCAGACACCTTATTATTTAAGGGAAGTACATCATGCCTTCTGTGCCACATAATGACACTAAACAAGACCCGTCTGTCCTGACTTTGGAGCGAATATTTGACGGGAAGGAGTTTGAGGCCAAAGGGTTTGGGCCGGTTCGCTGGTTAGAGGATGACAGCGGGTATTTTGTTCTGGAAACGGCCGACGCCGAAAATGATGAAGAGTCTCCGGCACAGCATATTTCCTATCACGACCTGGAAAACAAGATAGTCCGGGTGGAGATTTCGGCCGAACAACTGACGCCGGAAGGGGCCGAGAAGCCGTTGAAGGTGGCTGACTTCCGGTGGTCACGGGATGGGCAGCGATTGTTGATTTTCACCAATACCAAACGGGTCTGGCGGCTGAATTCGCGGGGGGTTTATTGGGTGCTGGATGTTCAGGTAGGATGGTTGAAACAGTTGGGCGGCGACGCGGAGCCATCTACGCTGATGTATGCCAAATTCTCGCCGGACGGCCGTGCGGTGGCCTATGTTCGGGAACACAATATCTATGTTGAATATTTTGAAACCGGGGACATTATCCAATTAACGCATGATGGTTCTGACAAGGTTTTCAACGGCATTTCCGATTGGGTGTATGAGGAAGAGCTGCATTTACGGGACTGCTTCATGTGGAGTCCAGACGGCCGAACCATTGCTTACTGGCAGCTTGATGACAGCGAGGTCGGTGTATTCCATTTGATTAACAACACTGACAGCCTTTATCCAAAGTTAATTCCGATCCCATATCCGAAAGTGGGCAGTACCAATCCGGCCTGCCGGGTAGGGGTTGTTTCGGCCATGGGTGGCGATACGATCTGGCTTAATATTGAAGGCAACCAAAGGGACCACTACATCCATCATATGGCCTGGGTTCAGGATTCGAGATATTTGATTATTCAGCAGATCAACCGCTATCAAAATTGTAATAAGGTGATTTTTGGCGATGCGACCGATGGTTCGGTTGAGGTGGTTCTGACGGAAACGGACGACGCCTGGGTGGATATACATGGTGGCTTAAAGCTGCTCAAGGATGGCAGCGCCTTTACCTGGTTGAGTGACCGGGACGGCTGGCGGCATCTTTATCTGGTGTCGCGGGATGGGCAGGCTGCGCGGCTGCTGACGCCGGGTGATTTTGATGTGGCGGATATGGTTGGGGTGGATGAGGATAAGGGCTGGGCTTACTTGATGGCTTCTCCGGAAAATGCGACCCAGCGGTATTTGTATCGGGTTGGGCTGGATGGAAGCGGCCAATGTGAACGAATGACCCCGGCCGACCAGCCTGGAATACACCAATACCAGCTTTCGCCGAAGGGAGGCTTTGCCCTTCATACGTATATGGCTTTTGATTCGCCACCGGTTGTTTCGCTTATTTCCCTGTCAGACCACGAGCAGGTGAAGGTGGTTCAAGGGAACGAGCCGCTTCGAGAAAAGGTGGCGGCGCTGCAAAAGACACCGGTTGAATTTTTCAAGATACCCATTGGGGAGGATGTTGTTTTGGATGGCTGGTGTATAAAGCCGCCGGACTTTGATCCAAACAAACAATATCCGCTGCTGTTTTATATCTATGGAGAGCCGAGCGGCCTGACGGTTTTAGATGCCTGGCTTGGCAGCCGGTATTTGTGGCACCAGATGTTGGCCCAGCAGGGCATTATTGTGATGAGCATTGACAGTTCGGGGTCGCCCGCGCCACGCGGACGGGCGTGGCGGAAGCGGATGTATCAGCAAGTGGGGACGATGAGTGCAGCCGATCAGGCGGCGGCTTTGCGGGTGATTTTGGCGGAACGGCCGTATATTGATCCGGATCGGGTGGGTATTTGGGGGTGGAGCGGCGGCGGAACGATGACGCTGAATATGTTATTCCGCTACCCTGAATTGTATAAGACGGGGGTGGCGGTTGCGGCCGTTGCCGACCAGCGGTTGTATGACACGATTTATCAGGAGCGGTATATGGGGGCGTTGGCGGAAAATGAGGAAGCCTATATTGAAGGTTCTCCCATTACCCATGCCTACAAATTAGAGGGGAATTTGCTTTTGATTCATGGGACCGGCGATGATAATGTCCATTATCAATGTGCTGAACGGTTGGTGAATGAGCTGATTAAGCATCATAAGCAGTTTCGGATAATGGCTTACCCGAACCGGACACATGCGATTAAAGAGGGAAAGAATACCTCGCTGCATCTGCACAGGTTAATGACAGACTATTTGGTGGCGCATTTACTTTAAGTGCAGCCACGAACTAACACTGATTAGCACGAATTATGTAGTGGGCAGAAGCGTTGGACGCAGAGAAGGATTCTCAATTCTCGCCGAAGACCGGCCTTCGACAAGCTCAGGCTGCGGCAGGCTCAAACGTCGCCTGGGAGGAGGCGCAGCGTGATGATCTGGTATGGTTTGATGGGGAAGGCGACCTGATCTGATTCGTGGGGGAGGGGCTGCTGGTTTTCTTCGAGCAGGTTGGTTTGGTAGACGGCCGACAGTGGGAACCCCGTTTTGAGCGTGACCGTTCCCCGGCAGCGCATCGCTTCATATAGGCGCACAATGAGACCATCGCCATCTTCCGCCTGTTTGATTGTTTCGATGATGACGTTTGGCCGGTCAACGGTGACGAGGCTGGGCCGCGACGTTGGTTCAGGGGCGGAAGCTGTCGGAATTTTGGCGGCGTAAAGGCGGAGGGGGTCATTCAGGGCATATGCGTGGGCGATGGTTTCCAGACCCCAACGGCCGTGATGGGGCAGCAGGCTGTAGGTGAACCAGTGACGGCCCTGGTCGGCTTCGGGGTCGGGATTGGTTGGGCTTCGCAGCAGTGTCAGTCGAATGACGCCGCCAATGGGGGCTTTGTCTTGAATATCATGTCCGTATTTGCAGTCATTCAAGAGGCTGACGCCGTAATTGCCTTCGCTTAAATCCACCCACTTTTGGGCGCAGGTTTCAAATCTGGCCCAATCCCAACTGGTGTTGCGGTGGGTGGGGCGAGTGACATTGCCCCATTGGATTTCATAGGTGGCAGTTGGGGTCAGGACGTCAACGGGGAAGGCAGCTTTGAGCAAAATATGCCGCTCCTGCCACTCTATTTCGGTGGCGAAGTCGAGGCGGGGGCTGTTGTGGGCCAGTGAAATACGCTGCGTATAGTGACTGTTCAGGATTTGGCGTTCGATGAGGATCGCTGCCCGCAGTGGGCCGGATTCGACAACGGTGATGGATGTGGCGGGATCGGCCGTCCACTGTTTGTCGTCGTAAAAGATGTCAATGTCCCAGGCGTCCCAGGCTAACGGCCGATCTTCAAATGCCTGCCACTGGTTGGCGATTGTGTCGGGGGGAAGGACGGAACGGCCGTTTTCTTTGTCGTAAATCTGGGTGATGTCGCCCGCCTCATTGAATTCGACGCGCAGGAAATCGTTTTCCAGGTGGGTGGAGGAGGCGGAGAGGGAGCCAATTGGCCCGGAGGAAAGCTGGGATAACGGCCGTATGGCGTAGGGGGGCAGTTCGCCGACATCGAGCAGCAAGCCGCCTTCGATGGACTGGGTGGTGAGACCCGTTTGCCTGTCGGGAATGCGGCCGTTTTCCCCATCGGGCCAGAAGAGCAGATCGCGGCGGGTGAAGGCGGTGGGGTTGGTGACAACGACGGCGCAGTTCATGGCCTGGGCCAGGGCGGCGAGCGCTTCGTCCCGCACCCGTTCGCCAAGCTGGCGTACTTCGGCGTACTGTTCCAGGGAATCTACGTAGACCTGGTTGATGCTGCTGCCGGGAACGATGTCGTGAAACTGGTTGAGGCAGACCAGCTCCCAGGCCCGGTGCAGCCGGTCGTGGGGATAGTCGTAGTTGGGGCTGGTTTGGGCGGCGTAAGCGGCCAGAAACTCGGCATCGTGGAGTAAGAATTCGGATTGGCGGTTGGCCCGCTTGTTTCGGGCCTGGGTGGTGTAGGTTCCCCGATGGAGTTCCAGGTAGAGTTCGCCGTTCCAGGTTGGGAAGCTGTTTTCGGCCGCTTCTGTTTCGATGCGGCGGTAGAAATCAATGGCTTTACCCTGGCGGACCTGAGGCATGGCAGGGAAGGATTGGAGAAGGCGCAGGTTTTCCTGCATCTCTCTGTTTGGCCCGCCGCCGCCGTCGCCGTAGCCGTAGGACATGAGGATGTTGCTGGAGCTGTCTTTTTGCTGGAAGTTTCGCCAGCCTTCCAGCACTTCGCCCGGTGTGGCTTCGGCGTTGTAGTTGCCGGAACGCTGCCAGGGCTGCTTGGCCGGGCTAAAGTGTGTCAGCACCTTTGTTCCGTCCAATCCCTGCCACCAGAAGGTGTCGTAAGGGAGGCGGTTATAGCGGCTCCAGCCGATTTTGATGGTGAAGAAGAAGTCCAGTCCGGCCTGTTTTATCAGTTGGGGCAGGTTCCAGGCGTAGCCAAAGACATCGGGCAGCCAGAGAATGGGCGATTCGGCGTCCGGCCCAAAATGTTCGCGGAAAAAGGTTCGGCCGAGTAGGAACTGGCGGGCCAGTGATTCAGGGCCGGAGAGATTGCAGTCGGCCTCGACCCACATACCGCCGATGGCCTCCCAACGGCCGTCTGCCACTGCTTTTTGGATGGCTTTGAAGAGGTTGGGGTGGTCTTGCCGGATGAAATCGTATAGTTGGGGCTGGCTTTGGGTGAAGGTGTAGGCCGGGAACTCTTTCATCAGTTGGATAACGGTGTGAAAGGTGCGGGCGGCTTTCTGCCGGGTTTGGGCCAATGTCCAGAGCCAGGCGACGTCTATGTGGGCATGACCGGCGGCGGTCATGGTGACATCAAGGGAGGAACCGGCGGCAGCGATGCCTTCTTGAAGAAGCGCCAGGGCGGGTGGGACGCTTTCGTAGAAACGGTCGTCAAATGGTTCGCGGGTATCGAGGGCGCGAACGGCCGTGTCTAAGGCATTGAGCAGGTGGCCGTAGGTGGGCAGGTCGGGGTTGATTTCATTGAGGACGGCCATCGTCACACGGGCCAGGGCGTTGAACTCTCTGGTTGGTTCGTCTATGGCGGAGACGGTGCAGGTTCGCATCAGGAGTTGGGTTTGGGGGTCGGTTCCCCGGCCTGTCCAGCCGATAATGGTCAGGGTATGGGAACGGCCGTCGCAAAAATCGGCCGAGAGCAGGATGTCCTGGTGGTGGCGGTCGCAGGCGGCATACGGCCGATCATCAAGATAGACCAGCGCCTCCGGGTGGCTGAATTCACCGGAAATGCCAAGCGGGAGGTAAAGCATCACCGGCCCACCGGCCCACGATTGGGGAACTTCCAATGAACTCCGAAGAATGAAGTGGGTGTTCCATGTTCCCCAATAGCTGCCGGGTGGAATGGTTGTCCAATCGCCGGTTGGCTCAGGCGGCTGGGGCGGGGTGATGAAGTTGTCCGGCAGGAACTGGCACTCGAAGGGGGCCAGTTCGATGGATTGGCGGTTGACGAGGGGGCGGATGAGGGTCAGTCGTTGGGGTAGTTTTTCTAGGGTGAGTCTTTGTTGATGGGACATAGGGGGAATTGGGTTGATTTGGTTGATTAAGTTGATTGGGTAATTGGGTAATTGGGTAATTGGTGGGGACTTGTTTTATACAATTACCCAATTACCCAGCTCACCGCAGGTGAGCCAATTACCCAATTACGAATTACTTGATGTTTTTTATGGGACAAATTGTTGCATATAGGTTGCCAGGAGGGCGAAGAGGCCCAGGGTGAAGTCGTAGCCAACGTGAACGAAGATGGCGGTGGTGGTGTTGGAACGGCGGCGAATGTGGCCCAGGATAAGGGCCAGAAAGACGACAAACAGCGTAACCGGGGAAAAGCCGTATTGCACATGGAGAATGGCAAAGATGATGGAGGTGAACCACAACCCGAACCTGGGCTGAATTGCCCCGCGGAAGAGGATTTCCTCTCCAATTCCGGCAGCCAGGGCCAGTACGAGCCATTCGTATACGGTATCTACATTGCCCAACAGGGCGTTATTGATTTGGTCGAGGTTGGCGACCTGTTCCGGGTCGAGCAAGCTCCAAAGACCGGCGGCGGCAACTTCTAGCAAAACAAGGACGACTATCCAGCCGACGCCGCCTAATAACTGGCGGGCGGTCGGCCGTACCAGACCCAACCGTTGCATCATCTTGCGCCAGTCGCGGCGGATAAATAAGCCGACCCCTAGAATACCAACGACTGCGAAGAGCAGTTCGGAAACGGCAAAAAAGATGAGGTTGGTGGGGACGGCCGTTTCTGCCAGCCCCTCGAGACCGCCCTGGCTGAGTGTTAGCGCGGTGTTTCCTATGAGATAGCCGGTCAGAACCAGAGCCAACGTGTGGACGGGAGAACCGGGTTCAATGGGAATGAGGCGGGCCAACAGTCGTTGAAAGACCTTTAAGCTGGTTGCCATGCCCCAGAGAGCCATAAAGAGGATAGACGGCCCCATTGCCTTGATACCTTCCCCAGTGATAATCAGTTGGCCTGACCTTTGAAAAAGCTGCTGCAAGGCGTCGGCCGGCGCTGCTAACAGCGCCAAACCGATTAACAGCACCGGTAAATTGAGGACGAAAAGCAGCAGGCGGAAGGCCAACTTTTCGCTTTCTTTATTACGCAAGGCCAGTAAATTAGCCAGGGTGATTGTCCCGGCCATTACAAGCGTGATGATAACCAATTCATTAGATGACATTATTTAATCAAACCTTTCCGGTAGATAAATTTACTGGGTGGGCCGCCGACGACAATGCAGAAGGACTCGTCTCGGCGGCTTGGTGAATTGTAAAGAGGGATTCCTTTCTTGCAAAGGTCATAAAGTCCCAATTTTACCGCATCCAGGCTTGCCTGACATTCAACAGGTGCTTACAATCGCATGGTATGAATAAAGACCTGCATGATCGGTTACGGCGGTTGGGTGTTGTGAAGGGGGCGCGGACGTTAAAGCCTGCACCACCCCGCCCACAAGAAGAGGTTGTCCAAACCTTTGGGGAGCCAGAAGCGGATGACGAGAGCGCCGAATACGAGATTTTGCCTTTGGAAAGGCTGCTGCCAGGCGGCCGTCTTGTTGAAACAGAGATGGGAGCCTGTTTTGTTCTGGACAAGGTCTACCCGGCCGATTACCGGCATGGGGATGACCGGCTTTCAGATTTGCTTTCATTGTCGTTAGAAACGGCCGCGCTCTTTGCCAATGATGCGCGGCTGGCGGAACTGGATTTCAGGGATTTTCTCTTTTTGGATACGGAGACAACGGGCTTGATGGGGGCCGGGACGCTGGCCTTTATGGTGGGGATTGCTTTTTGGGAGGGGGATGCTTTTGTCGTTCGTCAATATTTCTTGCGGGATCACGGCGACGAACCGGCGATGCTGTTTCTCCTGGCCCAACTGCTGGAAGAACGGCCGGGATTGATTACCTTTAACGGCCGTACCTTCGATCTGCCCCTGCTCGATAACCGCTACTTAATGAACCGGCTGGATGATTTGGAGGCTGATTTGTTGGAACGGCCGCATATTGACCTGCTTCCTCCAGCCCGGCGGCTCTGGCGGCGGCGTTTGGGGTCGTGTGCGTTGGGGGCGCTGGAAGAGACGCTGTTGGGCGTTCACCGGACGGAGGAGGATGTTCCCGGCTGGCTCATTCCCGGTCTTTATATGGATTATCTTCGAACGGGCGACGCCAGACAGTTGGTTCGTGTTTTTTACCATAACCGGCTGGATATGCTTTCGATGGTGACGTTGGCGGCCCGTATTCTGCGCCATTTTGGACGGCCGCAGCACTCTGACCATTCTC
Source organism: Promineifilaceae bacterium (SeqCode) (assembly GCA_049281335.1). Lineage (GTDB taxonomy): Bacteria > Chloroflexota > Anaerolineae > Promineifilales > Promineifilaceae > JAKEFB01. The sequence goes on along the minus strand of JBAPRX010000209.1, from coordinate 11,538 downwards.
TCGATCTGGTTAGTCTGGCCCGCTGGCAGCAGGCGTTGGGCATGACGGCCGATGCGGAAGCGATCTTGCGAATGGCGGCCGAAGGAGAAAGCCCTCTGGAGATTTACCACCAGATTTTGGCCGACCTGGGAGCGTTGTTGAAGCGGGAAGGGCGGCGGCCAGAGGCTGTCATGTACTGGCAGCAAATTGCGGTGACGACCTTTGATACGGTCGAAGCCCATGTGGAACTGGCGAAATATTACGAGTGGGAGCAGCAGGATTTGGGAACCGCATTAAGCTGGACCCAGCAGGCATTGACGCTGGTGCAAAGCTGGTCTGCCAGGGATGCGGGACTGGTTGAGGAGGAGCTGCTTCACCGGCTGGCCCGGCTGGAACGAAAACTGTCGTCGGATTTTTTCGCGTGACAAGCGTGTGGGTTCGCCGGACACTTTGGCTGGTGTTGGCCTTCATTTCGGCCGGTTGTACCGTTGGGGTTGAGCCGCTTCCCACCCTGGCCCCAACTGCTTTTGTGCCTCAGGCGTCAGGCGCACAATCGGTTGGGTTTGTTCCGGCGACGTATACGGCCGTCCCGCCGTCAACGGCCTTACCGCTTTCTGAACCAACGCCGACCTTACAGCCCTCTGCAACACCCACCGAAACGCCGGAGCCAACGTTGACGCCCAGCCCGACGCTCATACCGGCACTGGCTTTTCCTGCCGGGCCAGAAGGAGACTCACCAGCTCCTTTTTATGAAGAGCCGCCGACCGAGGTGGATTGTAATGGGCAGGGGTTGGTGTTTCAGAGCTACTTTCCCAGCAATGTGGGCGGCCCCTGGCGAAGTTATCACGCTTATCTGCCGCCTTGTTATGGGCTGGACGGCCGTGTTTATCCGGTTGTCTATTTGATTCATGGCTCGATTCAGACGGACAGCCATTGGGTGGATTTGGGGCTGGCGCAGATAGCGGATGCGGGGATTGAAAGCGGCCGTTATCCGCCGTTTGTCGCTATCATGCCTTACAGCGGCTCTCTGGGAAATATCTCTTCGGGGGGCGACAACAGCATTGAGGGGATTACGGTCAATTACCTGATGCCTTACATTGAAAGTGAGTTCTGCACCTGGAATACGCGGGAAGGGCGGGAGATTGGGGGAATTTCCAGGGGCGGCTATTGGGCCTTAGAAATTGCCTTTTTGCATACGGATTTGTTTAGCGGGGTGGCCGGTCACAGCAGCCACCTGCGCTTTGAGACGGACCCGGCGCGTTATAACCCGCTGGCGACTTATGCCCAGGCGGATTTGTCGAATATGCGAATCTGGATGGATCGGGGAGAGACGGATTTCTTACGGGTGGGGCAGGATCAGTTGGCGGGTCTTTTGACGGATGCGGGGATCGCGCACGAATATTATGTCAATTCGGGCGGCCATAATGAGGCGTACTGGCTGGCTCATATTGTGGAGTATGTGGACTGGCATACGGCCGTTTGGCCCCGCGAACGCAGTCTGTATCCGGTCTGCGGGATAGGGTAGAGGACGGCCGTATGCCAGGGTGTAGGGAGGTAATCGGTAATTGGTGACTGGTAATTCCAAAACCCCAATCAACTAATCAACCTCATTACCAAGTTCGAATTACCGATCACGCATTAACCTCTTCCGGGGTTTTCTCCGGTTTCAAAAGGCCTAGATTCCACATCTCTTGTAAGAAATCAGGGTTGAGGTCGTGGATTTTGAGGGCAACCAACTGGTCGGGATTTAAGTCCCCTAACCCGGCAGCCTGCATTTCTTTAATGAAATCGGCATCTATATCGTGAATCTTCATTGATAGGGCGTTGTCCAGGGTCAGGTCTTCAAAACCCAAATCGCGCAATTGCTCAATGAAGTCGGCCGTGACGTTATGGATTTTCAAGGGTACAAGACGATCCAGGTTTAAATCCTCAAAACCCAATTCGCGCAGTTGCTCAATGAAGTCAGGTGTAATGTCGTGGATTTTGGCGGAGAGAAGCTGGTCGGGAGTAAGGTCATCGAAGCCGAGGCTGCGCATTTGTTTGACAAAGTCGGCATCTACGCCATGAATTCGCATTGCCAATGCCTGGTCAATTACATCGGAATGTCTGGTAAATGGGCCATGTTCATGATTGCGCAAGTGACGTAAGTGACGTCGCTGTTCCCGTTCTGCCTGGCGTGCTTCATCTCTGGCCCGCCGCAACTCGGCTTTCATGCGTCGCCTTTCCTCTTTCAGGCGCATTCTTTCACTGCGGTCAAACAGTTCGCCTTCTAACTGATCCTTTGGCGCGTGCTTTATTTCCTCCGGGGATGGGGGAAAAGGGGCATTGGGGGCGCCTGGCGGAACAGGTCTGTCGTCCCGGTCTAATATTTCCAGCAAATTTTGGGCTTCGCCAACGGTAATTTTACCGACGGACAGCATTTCTAATACTTTCATTCGTTCTTCACTCATTATTGTCTCCTCAAAATATGAATCTCATGCAAGGACGCAAAGGATAAAAGTTTTCATTTTTGGTGGTAGGCGACTCAACAATACGCCTGCCGGTGTCATTTCTTCCATAAATCGCGCTACAAATTTGGTTTATACCTGGTTTAGAAGATCGGCCGCTTCTGCAACCGAAATCTTGCCCTGGTTCAATTGCTCAAGAATGTCCTTACGTCTGGCGGTGCGGCCAGGGTCGGCGGGAGGCTCAGGTGGGGGATTCTCTCGATCCATCTCTTCGACAACTTCGTTCAGGCGGTTGCGAATAGCCCAGTAAGAAACACCCAATTCGCGTTCCATATCTTTGACGTTGCCCCGATTGCGGACAAATACTTCCAGGAAAGCGAGGTTCTCAGGGGAAAGGCGGCAGAAGGAGCAGGGCGAGTAACGGCCGTGAATGACAGTTCCGCAAGAGTCACAGCTTAACTCGGTGACAACAAGTGTGTCCCCGCATGTTGGACATTCTTCTAAAATTTTACGCATTTAGCCTCCGTTTTTGTATGATATGGACATAATAGCAAAGAAAATTGCCTCTGTCAACAAGGAATTTGGTTATTATAGCAATTTATTTTGTTAATTTCGTTTTTTGTACCAAATTATTTGTTTAATGGTTATTTTTGTGTTAGATGGATTTATTCATTTTCCTGTAACCTTTTTGTTGTACAATCTTGAAGCACATAAAAGATACATCTTGCATGATGATAGTTTTGGGTTGAGTGCAACATGAACGACCAGACTGTTTAGGAGAGGAGACGGCCGTTTCGGGTTGTTTATGTGGCCGGAAACTGTTATAAAACATGAAACGACAAGATCGGCAGCAAGAAGGTTGGTCACTTTATTCCCTGGAATCTGATATTTTGAAAATACCGGCTAAGGAGGGTTGAAAATGGCAGTAACCGATAAGAAAGTTATTCGGGTCTTAAATGGGTTGCACAGATATTGTGTTGCTGGGGAGAAAGGTTTTGAAGTTGTTGCCGAAAATGCCCGCAACCGGGGCCTCAAAATGCAGTTGAAAACCTATGCCCGACAGCGAGCCGAATTTGCCAGCGAATTAGAAGTGGAAATCAAACGTCTTGGTGGAGAAGTTTCTAAGCGGGAAAGCATACGCGGTCTGATTCACCGGGGAAGGATCGCCATTGTCTCTTCGTTGATCATTGGCGACCATAATGTGGAAAACCACATTCTTGGCGAGGCATTATTGGGTGAAGCGGTCGTTGTCAATGCCTATAAAAAGGCGGTGGGGATGGCGCTGCCGGAAGAGACGAAGGCACTCGTTCAGCGCCAGTATGAAGCGTTGATGACGGCTCACGATCATATTGAACTGCTGCGCGGCCGTTCCGGGGAACGGCTTGTTGTCCGGCTGTTTGATTCGCAGGAAGATACTCAGGCGGCGATTAATGCACTGACGGAAGCTCGATTTTCGAAAGAGACGATGGAACGGGTTCCCGTTGGGGATTTTTTCAATACGTATAGTGGGAGCGGGACGACACTGCTGGAGACGGTTCTCTCCGGCGCACTTGGGGGAGCGATTTGGGGCAGCATGATTGGGGCTATCGGCGGGCTTGTCACGCCTGTTATTCCTGGCATGGAGTCTGTATTTGGGTCGTCGTTTCAAACTGCCTGGGCTGTTTTTGCCCTGGGCGGTACGGCCGTTGGGGCGCTTGTCGCCGGATTACTGGGTTTTCTCATTGGATTGGGAATCTCGGAAGAAGATATTTATCTTTATGATGACAGTCTGCGGCACGGGGTTGAACTACTCCGATTGCAGACTGACAGCGCCCGGTCGCTTGAAGCGACCCAGATCATGCACCAGATCAATGCGGCCGCCAGAGCGAAGGAGTTGACCAGAACGGCTCAACAGGCGGCATAATGGGAGTGGGACAGCACATTTGGAAGGCAAGGTAAAGTCACTATTAATAATTTAGGAGACATGATTATGACAACAAGGTGGGACAGCACATTTGGAAGGCAAGGTAAAGTCACCTTCTACTGTGCCAAGAAAATGAATTGTTTGTATTGGGACAGTTCACACAAGGGCCGGGGATTATGAGGCGGCTGGTTGCCTACTTCATTTTCATATTGGTTTTTATGGGAGTGGTAGCTTGCCGGGAGGAGCCTGAACAGCCGGTGGTGAAGACAACTTTTACGGCGACCGGAACGACTGTTCCACCATCTATTACCAGCCAACCAGCCCCAAGTGCCATTATCACCAGGGATAGGGGAACTCCCCAACCTTCTGCGACGGCGAGTTTAATACCCAGCCTGACACCAACACCAGAACCAACGTCTACCCCAACGAAAACACCGCTACCGGATGCTTTACTGACTCCGGGGACGCCTTCGGCCGAAGTCAGCCAATACCGCCTTGTTCCCTGGACGGCCGACCATGCGGACAATCTCGGCCGTTTGATGGAGTCCTATACGGAAATGATGGAATACTATTTCGGTTCGCCCATAACAGAACCCATTTATAGGGGACAATTTTATTATCCGGCTATTGCCTACCGTGAAGCCCAACTGCTTTTCCCAGACGACCCCAATGTCGGCCGTTGGCAGTTGGGAGAAATAACCAATGAAGCGGGCAGTGGAGTAAATAACGAAGAGCGATTTAGAGAAATCGTTGTTGATGCCTTGAATGCCGGTGAAGTTTCGCTTCAGGATGATGAACTGGTTGATTGGTTCAGTATTTATCCCTCTTTTTTTACCATTCGCGTTGATGCGCTGCCGCCACTTTCGGGTTATGAAAGCGCTCACATACTCACTATCAATTTCGGTTATGATGTTGGGGGGATGGTTGCGCTTATTCTTGAAAATGAAAATGGTTACGCCAGTTATCCGGTATTTAGCAATCTTGGGAACAGTGGCGCTGTTGGAATGAGCATTTATTTGGGGGATCTGACGAACGATGGCTGGCCGGAATTGGTTGTTTCGGCTGGTTCCCAAAATGGATCGATGATTTACACGGCCGTCCTTGTTTATGAGTTAAGCCAAAGTATTCCGCGACAATTAAGTTTTGAAGGCGCGGGTGGCTTGACGATCAATAGGGTTCAATCTGTTTCCATAGTACCTGACGCGAATGGCACGGCTCGACTTCAAATTGTAGGGGGCGAAGATTTTACATGTTTCTTAAGCTACGTCAGTGGTTTTATCTGGAACGATCAATGGTTGGAACCGTCTGATTTTGAAAATACAAGCCAACTAGATGATTTCGCTTTTTGCCTTGACATGCTAGACCCTGATGGATACTGGTGGTCGGAATTTTCTGATATTGAAAGGGAAGCCAATCTCAATTTTTTTGAAGCTGAATTCGACGAATCTCAACCGCCTGAGAAAGATTCGATGGGTGGGGAGGCGTATCCGGCCGATTATGAGGATGAGGCTCGCTACTTTCTGGCAATGAATCACGCTGTGTTGGGGCATGTAGCTGAGGCACAGAGATATTTAAGGCTTATCCTGGATGATCCGGCTGTTCCAGAGAGTAGTTGGGTGGAACCGGCGGAACGATTTTTAACTGACTACCAGGGGGTGGAGGATACTTACCGGGTCTGCCTGGTAGCCGGGCATTGTGACACGACGCTGGCCCTGGAGCAGACGGTTGGGGCGCTGCCGTCGAGCGATTATGGAGACATTATCGGCCGTCTTGCTGATCTGGGGGTGACGGTTCTGAATAGTGGGACGTTTGATTTTGATAATGACGAGTCGGCCGAAACCTGGGTTATCTTGCGCGGCTTGCCGGAGGGGCCGTTAGAATTGTGGCTGTTGGCAGAGACGGATGAGGGTATTGCGGCCGAGTTTATTGATGATGTTTCGACACTCTCGCCCTCTTTCAGCCATTACACACCCATCCAGACGGAATCGTTCCGCAACGAACCCCTTTACGACCATGTGCTATTTACAATTGGAACCGGGGATGTTTACACTTTTGTTCGACGCCAGCGAGATGGAGAACCTTTCGTAACAAAATTGATCCCAGCTTCAACATCGTCTTCCTATCCCCCTGACCCACTTAAGGCAGAATTTGATGAGGCAGTGGATGATCTTTTTGCCGGCGATGATCCGGCTCAGGTTGCAGGGCAACTAACGACCGTTATCAATAATCCAGCGTTCACGCCAGGCAGCTATCATTATTATTATCAAGGGCTTGCTTATCAAATGGCGGGGGACGAAGGGAATGCGGTGGCAGCTTATCTACAGGCGTGGCAGGACTGTTGTGATGAATGGCAGTTTGGGTCGGAAAGTTTTGTTACGGCCGATCCTTACGCGATTATGGCTCAAGCGAAATTGGAGGCTGTTGATTGACAGTTACCATTCGGTGAGTTTCCAGATTTCGGGCTGCCATTGACCGGCGTCGGTGCCGATTTCGGCCAGGATGGCGACGCTCTGGCGGACGTGGGATTGGGCGGCCGTTTTGTCCCCAGACAGATGATAGAGATCGGCCAGATTGTTGAGCAGGGCGGCTTCGCGGTGACGGTCGCCGAGTGTTCGGCATAGCTGCAAGGCTTGAGTCAGTAGTTGTTCGGCCTGGGTGAAGTCGAACTGGTCGCGGGCCAGCAGAGCGAGGTTGTTGAGGGCGGCGATTTGGGCGCGGGGGGTTGGCAGTTGGGGAGCCAGTTCGAGACTTTGACGGAGGTGATAATCCGCGCCGCTAAAATCGACGCGAGCGCGGGCTAACATGCCCAGGATATTGTGCGTTTGGGCCAGGGCGGGGAGGTCGTCGGCTGTTTCTGCCAGTTTCAAGGCTTCTTCGGCCAGGCTTTGGGCCTGGGCAATGTCTCCGGCGCGGTGGGCGGTGCGGCTCCAATCGGCCAGGATACGGGCGCGGGCGGGGTGTTCTTCCTCATCTAATGCTTCCAGCGCGGCCGAAAAGTGATGGACAGCCAGTTCCCAATCCCCCTGACGATGGTAGACGCTCCCCAATTTTTGCTCCAGCCGGTACAGGTCATCAGGATCGGCGAGCGCAGCCGCTTTTTCATAGTCGGCCAGTGCGGTTCCATAAGCCCCGGCCAATTTGTGCAGGTCGCCGATGGCTTCATGGAGGTCGGCAACGGCCGGATGGCCGAGGGCCAGGGCGGATTGGAAATGGCTCAAGGCTTCGGTGTTGGCATAAAGTTGTCTGGCGTAGTTCCCGGCCTGATAGAAGTAGTCGGCGGCGGTCGGTTCCAGCCCGGCGGCTTGATAGTGGTGGGCGACCTGGGCGGCGATTGCCCCTTCGGGCCGGTTTCGCTGGTGGCCTAAGGATTCGGCCACCCGGCGGTGGAGCAGGCGGCGGCGGGCCAGGCTGGTTTCTTCGTAGACGAGGTCACGAAGGGCTTGATGGGAAAAGTCGTATTGCAGGTCGGCCGTTGTGGCGGCCGATTCAATCACCAGGCCGTAGGCGAGCAAAGTTTCGATGGCCTGAACCATCTCTTCATCGCTGCGCCCGCTGGCTGTCCGCAGGGTGTCGAAGTCGAAGGAACGGCCGATGACGGCGGCCGTCTGAAGCAGTTGGCGGCCGGTTTGATCCACCCCTGCCAGGCGGGTATAGAGCAAATCTCGAAAGGAGTCTGGCCCTTCGGTGACGGTGTCAGGACGTGTCAAATAGGCATTGAGGAAGAAGGGCAGTCCTTCGGTCTTGTCGAACAGTTGGCGGGCCGATTCGGCCGAACGGTTGAGTTGGCGTAATAAACTCTGGATGTCGTCCTGGTTGAGGCGGGAGAGGGGTAGAAAACGGCCGGTTCCGGCCCGCTGTCCGGCGGCAAGCAGTTGTTGGCGCATGGTCGCTTCTTGAGCAACGTCGGGGGTGCGCCACGTTCCCAGGATGAACAGCTTGAGTTCTGGCAGGCGGCGGATGAGATAAATGAGCAGGTCGAGCGTTGCCTGATCAGCCCAAAGCAGGTCGTCAATGCAGAGGACGCCGCAGGATTGGGTTGTCTCGTCCCCCAGTAAGGTGGCAAAGCTCTGGCTGATGGCGTCGAAAAAGCGGGCCTGAGCGCCGGGGCCGTCAAGTGGTGGGGGCGTTTGGCCGGGGGGTAATAGTTCGGGGAGCAGACGGCCGATTTCCTGTCGCCAGTGGTCGGGTAAGGTCCCATTGTCCTGGGCGGCGAGCGCTTGACGGAGAGCGGCGACAACCGGCCCATAGGCCAATCCCTGTTCGCCATCATAACAGCGGGTCGCTACTACCCGCGTTCCCTCACTGCGGCGGGCGGTGATAAATTCATCCGCCAGCCGTGTCTTCCCGATGCCGGCTTCGCCGCCAATGATGACGAAACGGCCGTTCTGCCTTGTTTCCATATAGGTCTCGGTCAGAATGTCCAGCGCCGCCTGTCGGCCGACAAAGGGGATTGGCCCGGCGGCTTGCGGCTGTGAAGGGTCAGCAGGCGTTTCCAGTTGTCCAATCGGAGGGTGTGAAACGGCTGCGGCCTGCTGAATGATTGGGAGGGCAAGCTGGTTTTCCTGAATGGCGTGGTAGATTTCTGTGGTTTCGGGCAGGGGGGCGACGCCAAGCTCCTCATCCAGAATGCGAACGCAGTCGCGGTACTGCTGCAAGGCGCGGGTGCGTTCGCCTGACCAGGCCAGGAGGGACATGAGGCTGCGGTGGGCTTCTTCCCGGAGGGGGTCAAGGGCCAGCCAGCGGCGGGCGTGGCGAATTGCTGCGGGCCATTCTCCCTGGTTGCGGTAGCCGTTGATGAGCTGTTCCAGAACGGATACGTAGGCGCGGCGGAGGCTCTCGCTCTGGAAATACTGCCATTCGTCAAAGTCGGGGCTGTCGCGCAGGGTGAAGCCGGTCATAAAGTTGTCGCGGTACAGCTCAACGGCCGTTTCCAGATCGGCCAGGGAACCGGCTGCACTCTTTTTCCGAAATTGAGCCACATCTACCCAAATCTGGGCGGAAGGCTCGAAGGCGACGGCGTCACGGCTGATGTCGAAGTAGGGTCGGCCGACATCGCGGCGCAGGGCAGAAAGGGTGCGGCGGAGGGCGGCCCGACCGCGAGACTGGTCGAATTCGGGCCAGAGGAAGGTTGCCAGGAATTCGCGGCTCGGCCGTTCTTCGTCCAGCGCCATGTAGGCCAGGATAGCAACGGCTTTGCGGGTATCTATTTCAATGATCTGGCTGTCTCGTTCCAAACGGGGCACGCCGAGGAGGTGGAGGGAGAGGGTCATGGGGAGGTGGGGGGGTTGCTTAGGAAAGTCGTTCTATAAGGGAAAAAATAATTAATTCGTGAATTCGTGAATTTGTGAATTATTAATTTTGCTGTAGATGATTGGTCTTTTGGATATTTGCAACTTGCTCACTTGCAACTTGTTCACTTGCTGATTATACCGAATTCGTCTGGGAAAGGGGAGGAAATGGGTCTTCGTAACGTTTGAGAGACGGCCGAAGCGTAGGATGAGTGTGGAAAGAAGAAAAAGGAATGAATGATGAATGATGTGATAGTCACTGGCATTCTGCGAATGCTTGAAGTGACTGTCACATTAGAGCAAGGAGAGGAATGATGACTGAAGATAAATCTATGATGGTCAATACCAATCGAGGCTGGGGTGATGTTGCGGTGGATGGTTTATGGCCCGGCATTGTGGGCGGTGTCCTGATGCTGGTTTATTTAGCTGCGGTGGGACTATTGCGCGGAGATTCGCCCGCTGCGGTGCTGGCTTACTTTCTGCCTGACGACAACCTGCCTGTTATTGCCGGATTAGGGGTGCATCTGGCAACTTCGGCCGTCTATGGGGCGATTTTTTCTGTGCTGTTGGGGGTGGTCGGCCGTTTTCGGCCGCGCTCGCTCCCTTATTGGGGGGCAGGTCTGGTGTTTGGAATTTTACTGGGGCTGGGAGCATGGCTGGTCGTGATTCCGGGCGGAATGTTAGGGCTGGGAGCGGTTCCGACGAGACATTTGTTGGTGGCACATGGCTTATATGGCCTGGGAATGGGTTGGGTGTTAGGGAGGGATCAGTAGTTACCAGCCTGTAGTCAGTTGTCTGTCGTTAGGAGTGGGTCGTGATTCGTGAGCAGATTGTAGGCATGTGTTTTTGGAAAATGGCGGTTGAAGGGGCATTTGAAGGTTTCCTGAAGGGTTGTTGTTTATCTTTAGTGTTGTGATGAGATTTAGGCGTGGTTTGTTAGGGGATTTAGGGATTGCAGATTGAAGCAGTCCCTCAGGTACTCGCATAACAGGAGAAACATGACACAGAAAAGTAAAAACTGGTTATGGGTTATATTGGGGGTGGTCGCAACTTTGGGGATGGTGAGTGTTTACCTCTTTTACCTGAATCGTCAAACGATTGTTCCGGTTTCGTGGGGAAATGTGGCAGGGACACGGAACAGTTTTGTTGATTGGCTTAATACCTTTCAACAGTCATTGGTGACACCGGTGGCAACGGCCGTGTTGGGTATTTTGATTGTCCGGCGACATCCTCAAAACCAGATAGGGCGGCTGCTGTTAATCATTGCTTTCTTGAATTCGCTGCTTATGTTCGTTGGGGAGTGGAGCGTATACGGTTATTTTACGGCATCGGTAGCGGTTCCGGGACGGGCATGGGCGGCCTGGGTAGCGAACTGGATATGGATCGTTCTATTTGCAGCACTGCTTTACCTGGTGGGCGTCTTTCCCACCGGCCAGTTTATCTCCCGCCGCTGGCGGCGGGTATTGGTGGGGATGCTGTTGTGGTTCGCGGTGCCTTTCCTGATAGCCTCTTCTATCGAGCAGGAGCTGTCCTCTGCTTATTTGATTAGCAATCCACTGCCGATAACGGCTCCCCCAGTGGTCTATGAAACTTTGTTTACCATCGGGTTGCCGTCTATGCCAGTTATTGCAATCATACTTGTGATTTCGGCCGTTGTCCGTTTCCGGCGAGGGCAGGGACAAGAACGGCAGCAGATGAAATGGCTGCTGGCAGGGGTTTCCCTTATGGCTTTCATGGTTGTTGCCGGGTTGGCATTAAGTTTCGGGGCCGGTTCCGTTTTGGGTGATGTTTTTGTCAATAGTGCCATTATCGGGCCGATTCTGGGAATTGGGGTGGCCTTGTTGAGATACCGGCTTTATGACATTGATATTATCATCCGGCGGACGCTGGTCTATGGTGTGGTTTCGGCGCTGCTGGCGAC
>JBAPRX010000208.1:0-2934 GCA_049281335.1 Promineifilaceae bacterium (SeqCode) | reverse complement strand
CCGAATCCACCATCTTGAACCCAACCAGCTTTTGTTTTGGGCCATCTTGAGCAGCACGAGATAACGGCCGTTGGCCCAGGAAATTATCCTTATCCAGCTTCACCGCCCACGACATATCCGCCATAATGGGGTCGGTCAGCGCGTCAGTGTCCTGACCGACGATAATGTGCGCTTTTTCCAACCGCAAAACTCGCTGCGCTTCAACGCCGAAAGGCAAGATGCCAAACGACTCTCCCGCAGCCATTAATGCCTGCCAGACATAGAAGCCGTAGCCGCTGGGACAGTGTATCTCGTAGGACAGTTCGCCGGTGAAGCCAATCCGCATGACGCGGCAGGAGACACCGGAAATATCAAGCAGGCGAACGTGCATATAGGGAAAAGCCTCATTGCTGACATCAGCATCCGTCACCTGCTCCAGCACCGCCCGCGACTGCGGCCCGGCCAGATTGAAGGCAGCGTTGGCTTCGGTCATATTGATCAGGTGAACGCCATCCCCCCACCCCGACTGTACCCACCATTGAATCCATTCGTACATAGACCCGGCCCCGGACGAGGTCGTGGTGGTATACCATTCGTTTTCAGCCACATGCGCCGTCACCCCGTCATCCATAATGACGCCTTCATCATTGCACATGACACCGTACCGAACACGGCCGATACCCAATTTCTGCCACTTATTGATATAAATTTTGTCGAGCAAATCGGGAACACCCGGCCCGGTCAGCTTTAATTTTCCCAGGGTGCTGACATCAATCAGGCCAACGCGCTCCCGAACAGCTTTCACTTCGGCCGTTGGATCGCCGTAATGTTCCGGCCGTATCCATGTTCCCGCAACCATCATCTTGGCCCCATGCGACAAATGCCAGTCGTGAACGGGCGTTAGCTGTTCCGGCTCCATATTTTGCCCGGCCAATGCGCCCATCGAGACCGGCGTCATCGGTGGGCGGGCGGTGGTAGTCCCGGTCTGTTCAATCGTCCAATCGTTGGCCCTGGCACAGAGGTGAATGGTATTAAAAGAACACATCTTGCCCTGACACGGCCCCATCGAGATAGTGCTGTACCGCTTGAGCAGTTCGATGCTGTTATATCCTTCGGCAATGGCGGTTTCCAGGTCTTTGTTGGTGACATCTTCACAGTAGCAGAGGAACTGCTTCTTCTTACCCGGTACTCTGACCAGGGAGGATGTGCGTCTGGTTTCGGCCGATTTTTGCTCGGCCACCGTTTCCCCTTGTTCCAGAGAAGGTTCTTCCGCCAACCCCAGCAAAGCGGCCGCTTGCAGCCCAATGTATTCCCCCTCCATCATTTCAGTAGACAGGGAATGGGTTCCCGCCACCCGACCGGCTACAAAGATACCGGATGGCAGGGAGGCGGGCATAAATTCCTGCCGCTCATGATCATAGCCAAGACGGCCGTTCGCCTGATAAAGCAGTCCGTTGGCCGGTGTCCAGCCAATACTGACCGCCACCAGATCACAGTCAAAGCGCTGTTTGGCCGCGCTGCTGATCTGCCCATGTTCATCCACCGGGACAATCGTGGCTCTCTCCACCTTCCCTTTGCCATCGGCGGCCAAAATCGTGTGGCTCCAAAAAACTTCGGCTCCGGCGTCCACGACCGGCTCGACAAGATTGGGATTGGCGGAGAGCCGTTGGTCGGCGATAGCCGCAACCCGAACACCGGCAGCCTGCAAATCGGCCGCCAGCCGCCAGCCATCATCATTGGCGGTGACGATGACAGTCCGCCGCCAGGGGGCAACACTGTAGAGGCGAACGAGCCGCTGCACCCCACTCCCCAGCATCACACCGGGCAGATCATTGCCATCAAATACAAGCGGCTGTTCATAAGCGCCGGTGGCGAAAATGACGCTCCCTCCTCGGATTTTATAAAGGCGGTTTCCCTGAACGGCCGAAAGCCAGTTCTCTTCATACCACCCCAAAACGGTCGTATTGGGGAACAATCTGAGGTCTTTTTCGGCCGCTGCCTGTTTCAAACGGTCCAGTAACTCCGTTTTCTCTAGTTCACTATGCGAAAAGCGAATATGGCCGCCCATTTCCGGGTTATCATCGAACAGCATCACCCGCGCCCCCTGCTCCGCTGCGGAAACGGCCGCACTGATCCCCGCCGGCCCGCCGCCGACAACAATGACATCGGCATGGAGGTACTGTTTGTCATACTCGCCCGGCGGCGTGTCAGGATTCAGTACGCCCAACCCGGCAACGTGGCGCAGGAAATGTTCATAGGCAGGCCAAAGCGCCTGGGGATGGATGAAGGTCTTATAATAGAAGCCCACAGGCAGGAAACGGTCGCCGAGTGCGGTCAGGGACATGACATCATGTTCCAAAGAAGGCCAGGCGTTTTGGGACTTGACCTGAATATCGGCCGAAACGGGACGCATACAGGAACGGACATTCGGCTCCTCGTCCACCTGTACCAAACAGTTGGGGCAGTGACCGGAGCAGCACAACAGCCCGCGCGGACGGTGGTACTTGAAGGAGCGGCTGATGACCTGAATATTGGCGGCTGTTAACGCGGAGGCGATGGTGTCACCTTCGTAGGCGGTGATGGTTCGGCCGTTGAAGGTAAAGGACACTGTTTTGGTGCGATCAATGACTTCGGCCGTTTGGGGCGCTAAACGCGGGTATCTAGGAGCTTCATTCATAAAATAACCTTATAACTTTATTACCTGGCGGGTCTGCGGCGTGACATCGGTTAAACTTGTCTTACAATAGCCTGTTTTCAGTCGGCGATTGCCTCGGCCGATCCGGTTTATACATATCACAATTGATTATTTGAAGTAGAAAGCAATGCAATCCGAATCATTACATTCTATTGAACTGCTCGAACAGAAAGAAAAGACAAAACGGATCGCGATTTACATTTCGTTATTCTTCGCGGCCTGGTTTGTTCGCGTCCTGATCTACCTCGTCTTTGATAAAT
>JBAPRX010000207.1:0-1608 GCA_049281335.1 Promineifilaceae bacterium (SeqCode) | reverse complement strand
GTAGCAAGTTTCAAAAGGAAAGCGCGCAAATGAGTCAGGTTATTTCTTTACCAAACCTAATTGGCCGACGTTATCAACTGGGCGAATTATTGGGGCAGGGCGGTATGGGAGCCGTCTATCGCGCTGTGGATCGTTTGACTGGGCAGACGATTGCTCTCAAACGGGTCATCTCTTTAACCGAAGCGCAACCTCAACAATCGAGGAGCGATAGCATCAGTTTTCGTTTAGCTTTAACACGAGAATTCAAAGTGCTCGCATCTCTCCGGCATCCAAACATCATCAGTGTCTTGGATTATGGTTTTGATGACGAGCGGCAACCATACATTACTATGGAACTGCTGGATGAAGCGCAAACTGTGCTGACTATTGCTACAGAACAAACCCTTCAGCAGCAAATCCACTTGCTGATTGAACTATTGCAGGCTCTGGCTTATTTGCATCGCCGGGACATCCTGCATCGTGATCTTAAGCCCAGTAATGTTCTCGTTACAGCCGACGGCTACTTGAAGGTACTCGATTTTGGGCTGGCTGTTGAGTCTGAGCAGGCAAAGGATATGGCAGGAACCCTGGCCTATATGGCTCCGGAAGTGATGCAGGGTCAGCAAGCCACGTCTGGGGTTGATCTTTATGCAGTTGGTGTAATGGCTTATGAGATTTTTACCGGACGGCATCCTTTTAATACTGACAATATGCAGAAACTAGTCTGGGATGTGTTAAACAGCGCACCTGACTTGCAATCTCTGGTTGACCGGACAACGAATGTTTCCGCCGTAGATTCACAGCAACCAACCGCTCTCGATGGAAACACTAATGCGGTTGGCGACAACTTCAAGACCATGATTGGAAGCATTGCTCAAAATGACTATAAACAAGATGAAAGAAACTTGGATGACGATACGATAACCATCCTTCCAGATGATATACAGGTAGAAAATTCTGCGGATTTAGCGAAAACCTTGATTCCGAGCGGAACATTCAATATTGCTGATGAATATGAAGAGGCATCTCTGGCCGCTATTGTGGGGAAATTACTGTCTAAATCGCCGGAGGTCCGCTATTCCAAAGCTTATGATGTAATTGTCGATCTGGCGAGCGCTTTGAATATTCCTGTGCCTCAGGAATCGGCGGCAGTACGAGAGAGTTTCTTGCAGGCGGCCACATTTGTTGGACGAGAAGAGGAACTCAATCGGCTTGAAACTGCACTTGACGCTGCCACTCAGGGACAGGGAAGTGCCTGGTTAATCGCAGGAGAAAGCGGGGTTGGAAAATCACGTCTGATCGAAGAATTGCGAATTCGGGCACTTAGCCATGGTGTCATGGTGCTACGCGGTCAGGCTGTGTCTGAGGGTGGATTACCCTATCATTTATGGCGCGAACCGGTTCGCCGACTGCTGCTCACTACCGAAATGAGCGATCTGGATGCTGGTATATTAAAGGAAATCGTTCCCGATATAGGTATGCTGTTGGAGCGGAACATAGCAGATGTAATTCCTTTGGAGGGTACTGCCGAACAACAACGGCTGCTTGGAACAATTATTAATCTGTTTGAACGTCAAAATCAGCCCGTTATGCTGATACTGGAAGATCTACATTGGTCAGGTGAAAGCC
>JBAPRX010000206.1:0-5695 GCA_049281335.1 Promineifilaceae bacterium (SeqCode) | reverse complement strand
GCTTCTACCTTGGGCAGCCGACGCTTGAGATGAATGGTTCCGGTAACGGTTTTGGCCCACAGGTTGCTGGTCCCCTCACCAATAATCCCTGAAAGATGGTCGCCGGTGAAAGAGCCGCTGCGTTTCTGATTTACCAGATCAAAGTCGCAATAAATTCGGCCGGTGACGGTCTTGACATGCACCTGGGCATCGGGGTCTTGAGCCAGATTCAAATGGACCTTTCCGGTATTTGCGCTGAAATGATTGTCAATTTCCGGCAAAACGCCGTCATAAAGAATCGTTCCTGTCACAACCTGGGCGTCAATCAGATCGCCGAGATTGATGAGGGTTAATGTACCGGTGATGACTTCAGCCCGAACGGCCGCCTGAACATCCTGAACAATGGCCGAGCCAGTCACGACTTTCAGACGAATCTGACAGTGGAAGGGAATGTGAATAATCATCTTCACTTTGGGGGTTTCAGACAAACGGCCGAGCCACTTGTTCATCGCTGTCGGCTGGTCCTCAGAAGTGACGTAAACGACATCACTGTGACGGCTGACGGAGACATCCACATGCTGTCCTTCCCCTTCCACCCAAATGACAGGCTGGTCGTGGGGTTCAATTGCGACTGTTCCGGTTTCGATATTGATATTAATTTCACTCTTTTCAACATTCAAAGGTTCTTCAAAACGAAAGGGTTTCATCACACACCTCAATTTTTCTCATGTTCATATAACGAATTTCAACTTAATGATGAGATAATATAATATTTTCGTGCAAATGTCAATACTTTTTCAATATTTCATCAAACAATATGAATTTTCTTGATATATCCATGAATATTCTGCGTTATTCGGAAAATAATACCGATTTCCGAAAAAATCAGAAATTCGGAACAAATTCGTGAGAATTGCAGACCATCTGCACAACTTCTGCATAATCGCTCTGTAAAATGAACCTATAAATCAAAAAAACAATGTAGGGCAGCAAAGGTGCGTGCCTTACTTATTTGAAGGAGTGACAAAATGCGTAACAAGAGTAAGCGTAGATACTGGATTATCGGCGGCTTTATCGTCATTGTGCTGGTGGTGGGTGTGTTGTTTGTCAATCGCCGTGCCAACCAGGCCCAGGCTTCAAGCCAGACGGGCGAAATTGTTGAAGTCTTTGAAGGTGACTTATCAGCCGAAGCCAGCGCCAGCGGGCAGGTCTTACCCCAGCGGGAGGCACGGCTGACAATGGGTGTCTCCGGCAAGGTGGATCAGGTTTTTGTCTCAACCGGTGATAGTGTAAAAGAGGGCGACGCCCTGCTACAGGTAGACACGGCCGCCTTAGAGCGCTCGGTTGCTTCGGCCGAACAAAACCTCATCATCCAACAGGCCAATCTCGACAGCCTTATGGCCGGCCCGACTGCGGAAGACATCGCCGCGTCGGAGGCATCGGTTGCCAGCGCCCAGGCCCAATTGGACGATCTCCTAAACGGCCCCAGCGAAGAAGAAGTTGCTTCTGCTCAAGCCAGCGTGGATGCTGCTGAGGCAAACGTGTGGGCTGCCTCGGCTCAGGTCAACCAGACCAACACCGGGGCCAGCGAATCTGAAATTGCAGCCGCCCAGCAGCAAGTTGCAGTCAATCAACAGCAGTACCAACAAGCTGTGGATGCCCATGACAGAACATTAGAATGCTTTACCAAGCCAAATGGCGAGCAAGTTTGCCCCCTTCTCGGAACGGCCGAGGAACAGGCGCGGGCTAATCTGGAAGTTGCCGAAGCGAATCTGGCAACAGCCCAGGCCCAATTAGACGCTTTGTTAGCGGGGCCAAATCAGGATGCGGTTTCAGGGGCGCAGGCCAATGTTTCAGCCTCCGTTGCCCAGCAAAACAATGCCCAGGCCCAGCTTGACCTGCTGCTGCTGGGTTCCAGCAACTCCCAGATCGCCCAGGCCGAAGCCTCATTGGCCCAGGCCGAGGCCAACCATGCGGCGCTCCTGGCCGGGGCAGACGAAGAGCAGATCGCCATCGCCCAGGCCCAGGTTAATCAGGCAGAAATCTCACTGGCAGAGGCCCAGGATAATCTGGCAAATGCAACGCTGACGGCGCCTTTTGACGGCGTGATTACGGCCGTAAATGTGGCCGAAGGCGAATTAGCGTCTGGCGTCATTGTTGAAATGGTAGATACCAACAGTTTGGAAGTTGTTTTAAGCGTAGATGAAATTGATGTTGGCAATCTGGCTGTGGGCCAGAAAGCGATTGTGACCCTGGAAACCTGGCCGGATACCGAGATTGACAGCGAAGTTGTCTCCATTGCCCCTTATGCCAACACCGGCCCCGACAGCGCCGTAGTCACCTATGAAGTCCACCTGACTTTGGGCCAGACCGACCTGCCAATCCGGGTTGGAATGACTGCCAATGCCAGCCTCATTACAGCCAATCGTGAAAATGTTTTGCTGGTTCCCAACGCGGCAATCAACGCCGACCGTGCCAACGGAACCTACAGCGTCAATCTGGTCACAACGGACGCTTCCGGCAGCCAAACCGTGTCGGAAGTGCCTGTAACGATTGGGCTGCGCGACAGCCAATATACCCAGATCACCGACGGACTCCAGGTCGGAGATGAAGTTGCCATCGGGAACGTTTTACCTGTTCAAAGTTTCGGCCCCGGCAGCGGCGGTGGCCCCTTTGGTGGCAACTAAGACAGCAGGTAGTCAAAATTGAGCAGTTTGCAGTTTGAACTGTGACCGCTCACTGCCAACTGTTGGCTGTTAATATGGAGAAATGACGATGATCAACATGCGAAATATCACGAAATCTTATGAAATGGGAACGCAGGTCGTTCACGCCCTGAAAGGCATTGATCTGACGGTAGACGAAGGTGAATTTGTAGCGATTATGGGGCCATCTGGCTCTGGCAAGAGTACCTTAATGAACATTATCGGCTGCCTGGATATTCCAAACAGCGGAACTTACACTCTGAATGGCCTGGATGTCAGCCAGATGACGGACGATGAACAGGCACGAGTTCGCAACAAGCAGGTGGGGTTTGTCTTTCAGCAGTTTAACCTGCTGCCCCGAACCCAGGCTCTGAAACAGGTTGCGCTGCCATTGATGTATGCCGGACTCGGCCGTTCGGAACGAATGGCCCGCGCCAAAGAAAGCCTGGAAATGGTTGGACTGAGGGACAGGATGGACCACCGCCCCGATGAACTGTCGGGTGGTCAGCAACAGCGGGTGGCAATTGCCAGAGCGTTAGCCACCCACCCCAGCATCATTCTGGCCGACGAACCGACAGGCGCACTAGACACCCAAACAGGTGATGAAATTTTAACGCTTTTTGAAAAGCTCAACGAACAGGGAATGACCGTTGTCGTCATTACCCACGACCCTGAGGTTGGCGAACGGGCCGAACGAATCATCTTGCTTCGGGATGGCCTGATCGAAGAAGCGGAATAGGCAGCGGAGTAAATCATGAACCTCACTGAAAGTTTATTAACTGCACTTGACAGTCTGATGGCGAACAAGCTTCGGGCTGTATTAACAATGTTGGGCGTTATCATCGGCGTTGCGGCCGTTATCGCCCTGATGGGAATCGGCAATGGCGTGAACGAATCAATCACGGGAGAGATTCAATCTATCGGCACGAATCTGATCCAGATCACAACCGACCTTGATAACAGCGACGGCTATGCTTCCTTGACAATGAGCGATGTACAAGCCTTGTCTGATCCGCTGAATGCGCCAGCCCTGGCGAGAGTATCGGCCGTTATCCAGGGAACCCAGGAAGTTATCTACGGCGGCCGTTCCAGCCGAACAACCGTCTCCGGCATTACCGCCAATTACCTGACAGTAAGCAACCTGAATGACTTTCAAAGCGGTGATGGGCTGACCGACCAAGACCTGGAAACCAGTGCTCGTGTCGCCGTTCTTGGTGCGGATGCAGCAACCAACCTGTTTGAAAATGAGTACCCTATCGGTAAATCGGTCAAGATTAACGGGGTCAGCTATGAGGTGGTCGGTGTACTGGAACCATCGGGCGGCGGTCTGATCAACAACGAAGACAATATTTATATCCCGCTGACGACGGCCCAAAGCCGTCTTTATACCCAGCGCAGCCGAACCGGTCAGAAGGTTGTCTCCAGCATTACGGCCGAAGCTGCCTCCGAAGAGCTAAACGACACCGCTATCGAGCAAATTACCGAAACACTGCGCCGCCAACACGATATTACCTATGCCTCTGATGACGATTTCAGCATCATCTCTCAAAGCGACCTGCTGGAAACCTTCGACGTTATTACCGGCACATTAACAGCCTTCCTGGGTGCAATCGCCGGTATCTCCCTGGTCGTTGGCGGCATTGGCATCATGAATATCATGCTGGTCAGCGTCACCGAGCGAACCCGCGAAATCGGCATTCGCAAGGCCGTTGGCGCTCTTAAGCGGGACATTCTGGCCCAGTTCTTATTGGAATCGGTGCTGCTGAGTATCGTCGGTGGGTTGATCGGCATTTCGCTGGGCTGGCTCATTTCACAGGCTGCGGGCAGTCTGTTAGATTTGGAGGCCGTTGTAGACGTTGGGACAGTATTAATGGCAACATCGTTTGCGGCCGTTGTCGGTCTGATATTCGGCATCTACCCCGCCTGGCGTGCAGCCGGATTACAGCCCATCGAAGCGCTCCGCTATGAGTAAAGCAAACGTAAATACGTAAAACGTAAGGAATTAGAAGAGGCAGATAGCACAACTATCTGCCTCTTCACTTTTTATCTACAGTTTGCCACCTGCTTCAGCAATAGCCTGATTCAAGATATTCAAAGTTTCTTGCCCAACCAAATTGATGTTTAGATCGCGGCCAGCTTCGAGGATGGTTTTCCATAGATAAGCCGCCAGAGAACGGGAGCCAATGAGGGAATAGGCGGGTAAGATATTCCCTGACTGACGGCCGAAATCGTGGCGCAAAATAAGCTGGCGAGTCTTGGCAACGCTACTCTGACGGGCAGCGAGATTGGGAAATTGACTGTCGTGGAAGTCGAGGCCGCAGAGACGACTGAGCAGGTCGGCCGCTTTTGGCCCGATAATCAGCAGTTGGGAACGGCCGTGTGTCATGTCAGTGACGGTGATCAGATCGGCCGTATTTTGGGCGGCGGCGGTCAGATCAGCAACAACCGTTTCAACTTCGTCGGCCGTTGTACTGACAAAAAACTGGTCTGCCCGAAGACGGAAGATGGAACGGTCATTTTGCTCGATCCCTTCTCCAATGGCAAGAGGGTGAGACAGAGAAAGGATGGTTTCGGCCGTTTTCCCTTCCACAAAAATCTTGCCCAGGTCAGAAACATCCGCCAGCGCAACATGGGTACGAACGGCCGTTTCTTCATTCTCCGGCAGATTAAACCGGGCAGGAATCTCCCACCCCGCTCCCTCCGTAAACCGCGCCCCCATCTTGAGGGCCATAGAGTAAATAGGAGATTGTTTTACAGGTGTCGTATCAGTCATCGTTATCCTTGAAAATAATAACTCACGCAAAGGCGCAAAGAAAAACCTATAAGCCGTTCACAACGCGGGAAATACCAGTTTTTATTCGTGAAGCCCCAAAATTTATAAGCAAGCCGGGGCCAGTTTGAACATGAATTTTGTAAGCTGCATCTACGATTACTTTAGCAATTTCATTTTCAGTCATAGAAAAATATTTTCATTTCAAAATGCTATGTCCAATTACAACATCCCTTTGCGT
>JBAPRX010000205.1:0-5175 GCA_049281335.1 Promineifilaceae bacterium (SeqCode) | reverse complement strand
TAATAACACCACACTCAATAATGCGGCGAACCTGATCCGGGGAGAGTTGCCCCTGACCTTTCTCAATGACACAGGCAGCCAGTCCCGCCACCATTGGTGTTGAGAAGGATGTGCCGCTCCAAAAGGCATAGCCCTCTGGATAACCCTCATTTTGGAGAACCGGACCAATCACGCCATATACACACTCAGGGCTGTTGCAGGTATCGTTTAAGGGAAGGCAACCGCTGGCGCCGCCCTCTTTAGAACCACCATCACCACCGGGGGCAGCAAGATCACCTCGATTGGAGAAGCAAGAGCGACCCTTACCCTTGGTACTGGAGGAAACACCGATAATTTCAGACCAGTTGGCCGGTAAATCGGCCGGTTTTGGGGAGGGCAAATCGGCCGAAGAGTTGCCCGCTGCTGCAATGACGACGATTCCGGCGCATCTCGCAGCCCGCAAGATGTCTCGCAGTGCCTGCACCTCTAACGGCAGCGCCATTTGGGCTGCATCTGGGGGAACCCGGATACCGAGGCTCAAATTGATGACAGCACCTAGCTGCTCTTCCGAGGCTTCGGCCGTGTTTTCCAGAATGAAGTCAAAAACAGCCTTAACAAGCGAGAATAGATCGCCCATATTGTTCTTGTTGAGCACCCGGTAAACATGAATTTCAGCGTTGGGAGCAACAGCATGGGCCAAACCGGCAGTAAAGAGGCCGTGGCTGCTCAAATTGAGATTGATGTCCTTCTCAGGGGGCAGTTGGTAATTAGCCTCAACGCTTTTGAGGTTCAAACTGGTCGGTTGATTGACCCAGGAAAGGGACTGAGTCGTTACCGCCAGACCCTCGCTACCGGAGGGCCAGGTATCAAAAATACCGATTCTCACATTTCGGCCGCATTCGTGTTCTTCTAGTTGATCCAACCCAATCTGTTTGAAAGCCCACTGCTCCATGAAAAATTCAGCCGGGGATGGTTCACCTGCACCCTCACCGCTGCCGGTCGGTTCCCAGGGTTCCCAGCCCAAACCAGAGGTTTCCCACTGGTGGCCGGACAACCAGTTTGGTTCTGCCCGGACATCACTTCCCCTGCCGACGGCATCATTGATCGCCCGAATTGCTGCGGCGACATCCGCTTCGGTATCGTCAAATGAGTAGCGGGCAATTACAAAGTTGTCGAAATCAATCCCCGAACATTCGCCAATACAGTTTTGCACTTCCTCTGACAGGTCGCTGAATCGAACCTTGTTTTGAGCCTGTTCTTCCTCCGTCCCGCCCAGGCTCAATACAATTGTCTGGGACGCGCTTTCAACGGCCGCATCAACGGCCGTTTCTGGCCCACTGAGAATGATCTGACCCTGAACGTAATATTCGTCCGGCGGGTAGTTGTCAGACGGGGCGACATACTCCCTGCCACCAAACAAACGCCATAAGAGCAAGATCAAAAGCAGTAGGAACAGCAGCAGGAAAAACCACGACAGCTCATTCATGACAACTAAAATGAGTGCTGCTACCAGCAATACGATGAATAAAAATTGTAATAATTGACGCGGAAATTGTGGTAATTGCATCGTTCAATCCTCCTTATTGTTTGGTTAAACGGCAGGAATCCAAAGATTCCGGTATCGTTTTGGTTATTTGCAATTGGTTCAATCTTCAAAAATTGAACCAATCCACCGGATTTACGACAAAGAGTTAGAGGGGGCCAGTGTCGCCAACTAAAAAGAACGGCGACCAGAAGTAGGGATGACGATCAACATATTGCAGTTGAGCATGACGGAGGGCCGAACCCTTTGTTTTTCCTTCGGCCAGCGACTGGTAGAACGCTTCCATTAAGGCGGCCGTTGTAACATCCTCAACCGCCCAGAATGTGGACACCAGCGAACCGGTTCCGGCGGCCAAGAAAGCCCGTAACAGTCCCAACAATTCGTCCCCGCCGCCAACAACGCTGCGCCCTGTCTGGCAGGCACTTAATGTTACCAAAGAAGCGTTCAAGCGCATATTAAATATATCCAGGGTTGTCAGCCAGCCATCGGCCAGGCTTAAACCGGAGAAGAGGGGATTGTCCGGCCGAAACTCGCCATGTGTTGCCAGATGCAAGACCCGATATTGGCTTGCATATTGATGGAGATTTGCCAATGTCGCTGCCTGTTCGACCAAAGCCTGACCGTTCCAACTGTCGGCAATGGCACGGGCCTCTTGAGCGGCGTGGGGCAAAAGACCCCCACCAGTATAGCCGAAAGCGAGCAAGCCATCTGCTGCTTTTTCGGCCGTCTGGCAATATCTGAGTAGGCTGGATGAGGGCAAATAACTCAGTTCAAAATCTTCAATCAGGTAGGTTCGGCCGTTATACAGGGCATGGAAAGGAAGATAATGCAGCGGGCCGTGTGGCACGATAATTAGCTGTTCAAAATCGCCGACCAGATGATGAAACGATGCGAATAAAGCCAGATAAAGTTTGTTCAGAACACCCTTGAGATTCACAGTCAGCGCCTTCAACTGCGTCGGAGCGCTGCGGGGGACGGCCCGCAAATTCAACCCCAACAGTTGCAGCCACTTCTGCACCTGCCTGATTGTCACATCCAGGGAGACAGCCTGCACGGAATCGGCCGTAACGATGAAGGCAACAAACTCTTCCCGCACAGTAAAATATTCCACCAGGACAATATTGTCCTTGAGGAAAGGCTGTACCGGCTCTGTCCGAATCTGCCACATATCAGCGTCCTGGGCATAAGCGGCGTTCCGAATCAGGAGCTTGTGCCAGACGGCCGTCATTTCCTGTTCCAAAGCCAGCACCTGTTGGCCCGTTGTTTGCTTGGCCGTCAGCTCGGAGACAATGTCCTCCGGTTTGTCCGGCTCCTGGCTGGAATGCCAGCGGCGGTAAAGGTGGTTTCGCTCTTCTCGTAGGGAGGCTATTTGTTCAACAAGGGGCCGGTCGGCCTCTGTCCGGGCTTCAATGCGCAAATTCAGCCGGTAGGCAAGCAAATCGTGCAGCACCCGCGACTTGGCTCGCTCGGCATAGGTCAACGCTATCTCTGGCTTCGACTGAAAAATATTGAGAGCGACAACATCTTCATACAATCGCATCTTGTCTTCGGCGAAGTCGGCCCGGTACTCCAACATCAGATGTCCAACCATCTGCTCCAGCGCTTGAATGCCCGCTTTCCAGTCGGCCAATGCCTGATCAAAATCCCCGGATTCGGCCGCCATCTCGCCCGAAAAATGATAGCCCTGATAGATAAAGGTTGGCAGATTGTGCGCCTTTGCTATGTTCAGGACCTCGGCCACCATTTTTTTGGCCTGTAATGGCTGCCCCAAAGCCAGTACCGCCTGAGCAGCAAGCAGTTGGGCCTGCACCTGTCCCAACGGCAGATTGTGATCCTGGAAAACAGCCAGAGATTTCAGGGCAAGCGCCAACGCCTCTGCGGGCTGCTCCTGGTGCAGCAGGACTTTGGCAATGTAGAGATCGGTGTCTACCTGGGAAATGAGGCTGCCCTCTTGCTCGAACAGTGCCCGCGCTTCAATGAGACAGGCGTGGGCTTCTTCATACTGGTCCAGGCCGATTAAGGCCCGAGCTTCATTGAGCAAACATTTACCAATCTCAAGCGGGGCATAAAGAAACGGCCGTGTATGGCGGCTTTTCTCAAGGGCTTCGCTAAAGCGGCGTAGTTGTAAGAGGCAGTTGCTAGTAAATAATTCTACCGATGCTGCGTAATGATGGCGCCCGTCTTCGCTAAGACCGCGCTGCGCCATGTCTAAAAGGGCTAGCGCTTCGTTGTAGCGTCCCAGAATGAAGTAGGTCATTGCCAGATTTTGTTGGGAGTGGGCGGCCGCCACCGGCTTACCATGCTGCAAATGGGTTTCAATAAGCTGTTGGTTAATAGCTATGGCTTCGTCGAAACGGCCGAGATTGCGAAGCAGGATAGAGCGGTTCATCTCCACAACAGCCAGCCGTTTGGCCGTGTCTTCTCCGCCGTGCCGCAGGTACAGATCACGTGCCTGATCCAGCAGCCTCAACGCCGCCTCATCCTGACCCAGGCGTCCAGGAATGATCGCCATATTGACCGTGACTTCGGCCAGGGGCAGCCACTCTTCTAGCTCTCGAAATATCTCGCAGGCCCACTCCCCGACGGCCAGGGCTTCTTCGGAACGGCCGAGATTGGCAAGGGCAAAGACTTTGCCGTTTTGCGACCAGGCTTCATCTACTTTACGGCCATGCTGGCGGTAGATTTCGGCCGCTTCATCATAGCAGTCAATCCCCTTTTGACATTCGCCCAGGCCGATGACGTAGCCGTTCCCCTCTGCCCGTAAGGCCAGAGCATGGTAGAGCAAATTGCCGGTCTGCTTGGCCATCTCTTTGAGCAAGTCAGCTACCTGAAAACAACGGTCTAGATCGGTTCGCATGTAATGGTCGGCCCACTTTTTGAGGGACGCAGCTATTTGATCTTGTTCGGCCGAGTTGAAAGATTTGAGTGAGTGAAGGAGTAGGTCTGTCTGGTTGGCTGGCGGCTGCTCCATGAGCCAATCCACCCATGCAGCCGGGGAGTCAAAGGGATTTGACTCCATTTGAGAATGCACATTATTCTCCAGAACAACAAGATATGGCAATAGGTTCCTTAGTAATGCTCTTGACGCAAACGCTAACTTACTTTATAGCGTACTATTCAATTTTTATGTGTTACTTGTTTTACAGGAAGGCACAATGAAGCTGCTAATCAAACGGTAAAAGCCTGGACGTGGATTTCGGCCGCACGCTGGCTGAGGATCAGGTCGTAAGAACCAGGCTGCACACCGGAGAAGACAAAGTTGCCGAGTTCATCGAGGATTGTTTCTTGAATGGAACGGCCGTTTTGCCACAGTTCGACCTTTTGAAGCGCTTCTTCGCCCGCCAGCACCAATCCCAAGATAGTCCTGTAGCCAGGATTAGCCGGGTCGTCTTGAACTTCCAGAGTAAGTTGATAATTCCCTGCCTCATACATAAGGGGACCGTCCGACTCCCCCCGTAAGGCAAAAGTAGGCGTCAGAGATGGGGCAGGCGGCATCAGTCGGGCAATCCAAATCTTCACCCGTTCCTGAAAAGTATAATCTAGATCGGAAGCTAACTCTGATAGATAGGCCTGTAGTTGGGTTAATTCTTGGGGACAGTAAGGACAGGTGGCTAAATGTTGGCGAATCTCGGCCGTTCGCTCCTCTGAAAGCA
>JBAPRX010000204.1:0-2411 GCA_049281335.1 Promineifilaceae bacterium (SeqCode) | reverse complement strand
CGGCCTGGCGATAATGCTGATATGGCCGTGTTGATGCTGGTCGAGGATTAAAAGCTAGTAAATAGTAAAAAGTGAACAGTAACCAGTGGGCTTATAGTTATAGCCACTTACTGATAACTGACTACTGATTAAATGCCCCGGTATAAAGCTTTAGTCGCTTATGATGGCACAGCCTACAGCGGCTTTCAACGGCAGTTAGATCGGCCGACAATCCAGGGCGAACTTGAACAATCTATAGACAAAGTTTCCCGCCAGCCGGTGACGGTAATTGGGGCGGGGAGAACTGACAGCGGCGTTCATGCGCAGGGCCAGGTTGTGGCCTTTGACCTGAACTGGTCCCATGAGACGGACGCCTTACAGCGGGCTTTGAATGTCAATTTACCGGATGATATTGTTATCCGGGAACTGGTTGAAGCGGCCCCTGGCTTTCATCCCCGTTTTGATGCCCGGCGGCGGGCATATCTTTACAATATTTATAATAATCCGGTTCCACATCCGCATTACCGCCGCCAAAGCTGGCACGTGATTCGGCCGTTAGAGATCGAACGGATGAATGATGCGGCCGTTTTCCTAGTTGGCGAACATGATTTCGCCACCTTTGGACAGCCGCCACAAGGCGATAATACTGTCCGTCAGGTATTTTCCGCTCAGTGGCAGTGGCAGGAACCTTATCTAACCTTCACCATCGAAGCCAATGCTTTCCTTTACCGCATGGTACGAAGCCTGGTTGGCACGATGAAGCTTGTGGGGGATGGATCGTGGACGGTGGAAGCGTTTGTGGAAGCCCTGGAGGCGCGAGAGCGCGGCCGGGCAGGGCAATCGGCCCCACCACAAGGACTTTTTTTACAATCAGTCACTTATTAGAAGTGACAAGGGCTGACCGCAGGTCAGCTTGCAAGTTAGCAAGAGGCAAATTGCAAGTTTGCTCCTTGCGTTAAATATCTAGGAGAATTGGCAATGGAGAAAACCTTCATAACGAAACCGGCCGAAGTGAAACGGAATTGGTTCGTGGTTGATGCGGAAGGCAAAACATTAGGTCGGTTGGCTTCAGAAGTTGCCAGAATTTTACGCGGCAAACATAAACCGATATTCAGCCCCTCTGTTGATACTGGGGATTACGTTATTGTTGTGAATGCCAAAAAGATTCGGGTAACTGGCCGACGGCTCGATCAGAAAAAATATTATAGACACTCTGGCTATTTGGGCGGTTTAACTGAAATATCGTTACGTGATCAGTTGGAACAGTATCCCAACCGGGTAATTGAGGCCGCTGTGAAAGGCATGTTGCCAAAGAACCGACTCGGCCGTCAGATGATTAAGAAGCTAAAAGTATATGCGGATGCAGACCATCCCCACCAGGCTCAACAGCCCTCCCAGTTGGAGATTTAGGAGAGTTATAAATGGATGAAACGACTGAAGAATTGACCAGCTTCGAGGGTCGCTACTATTATGAAGGTAT
This sequence comes from Promineifilaceae bacterium (SeqCode), assembly GCA_049281335.1. GTDB lineage: Bacteria > Chloroflexota > Anaerolineae > Promineifilales > Promineifilaceae > JAKEFB01. The sequence continues at coordinate 952 of JBAPRX010000204.1, read as the reverse complement.
CGGCCGTCGCAAACGATCCTCGGCTCGTGTTCGAATCTACAAAGATGAAACAGCCAACGGCACGTTTATCGTCAATGGTAAGGATGTGAAAGAATATTTCCCACGAGTGGGGGACTTTGACACGCTGACCGGCCCATTGGGCGATACAGAACTTATGGGTAAGGTAGATGTCACTGTTCTGGTTGAAGGGGGCGGCGTCACCGGCCAGACCGATGCCGTTCGTTTAGGACTGGCTCGCGCTCTGGTTAAGTATGACGAAAACCTGCGAAATTCGCTTCGCGCCGGTGGTCACATGACACGCGACCCGCGCATTAAGGAGCGCAAGAAGCCAGGTTTGAAACGCGCTCGTAAGGCTCCGACCTATACCAAGCGTTAAGGAACAAAGCTCAAAAAGCACCGGCTTTTTATTTCGGTAATTAGTATTTGGGTAATTGTGAGCCGCGTCAGGTTTCGGTCGATTACCACTTACTAATTACCAATTTCATAAGTGTTCAAAGCCGATTTGCAATATAATAGTGCCATGCACAACTATCACGGCGAGTTTTTAGACTCGCCTTTTTCTTTTCAGGTGATGTTATGGGAATAACTATCGTCGGTTTAGGGCCGGGGGACGGCCGTTATTTGACGCGACAGGCATGGGAGTTGTTATCTTCGGCCGAAAATGTCTATCTTCGCACCGGTCGCCATCCGGCGGTCGCTGACCTGCCGCCCCACGTTCACCAACACACCTTTGATTACATCTACGAAACGGCCGACAATTTTGAAGAAGTTTACAGCAGCATCGTTCAGGTGCTTTTGCGGCTGGGAAGGGAAGCGGCCGAATCTGGAAAAACCGTTTGCTATGCCGTTCCGGGCAATCCCAATGTTGGTGAGGCGACTGTTCCGGCTTTGATTATGGCCGCTCAAGAGGAAGGCTTACCTGTCACTATTGTCCCCGGTATCAGCTTCATCG
>JBAPRX010000203.1:0-5486 GCA_049281335.1 Promineifilaceae bacterium (SeqCode) | reverse complement strand
TCATCTTAACCGAATCCGTCAATTGGGTCAGTTCGCAACCAGTATAAGTAATAGATAGGTGTGCCCGTTGGGCGATGTCGTTGCAGAGGCTTTCCAGGGCTGAACTGAGACCTAATTTGTCGAGGGTCAGCGGATGCAAGCCATGAGCCAGCAGACGAATCCGTTCCATCGTTTCGTCAGCCAGATCAATGGCTTCGCGCAGGTTTGCCCGGATGGTATCTGGCACCTCAACAGGCTCTGCTATCGCCAGTTCCAAACTTAGTTTCAGGGCTGTCAGCATCTGGCTGGCTTCATCATGGAGTTCGCGCGAAATACGTCGTCGTTCTTCTTCCTGGGCGGTCGCAATACGGCTGACCAGGCGGCGCATTCGTTCTCGGCCCCGCCTTACCTGGTTGAACAACTGGGCATTATGGATTGCGACAGTTGCCTGGGCTGCCAATGCTTCGGCTAATTGCCTGTGTCTTTCAGTAAAATAGTGAGGGTCGGCATGCTCCAGGCTGCATAAACCAATAGCCTTTTCCTGACCCAATAACGGCACGCCGAGCCAACTGCCTTGTACCCCACATTCGTGCCCAAAGAATAGACTGTTTAGGTCCGAATCCAGATTATCAATAATCAGGCTTTGCTGCCGGTCAACGACCTCTCGTGCTGGTCGAAAAGCCGGTATGTCTATATTCAGACGTACCGGCTGCCGATGGCTTGAGTCTTCGTGGTGGCCGCCACCGTCGTAAACCCTAAAGAAACTTTCCCATTCATGCAATAGAATGGCTCCGTCCTCGTAGCCTATGAGCTGCTGTAAGTAATCCAGAAAGATTTCCAGGATGGTGTCAAGGTCTAATGATTGTGTTAGTGCCACATTGGCGGTACGTAACATTTCGGTCGTTTGGTGGGCCTGTTCCAACAGCATCTCGCTCCCCTTACGTTGGTTTATTTGTTGCTTTAAGAGCGCCATACGTTTTTCCAACCGATCTTCAAGTTGGGCATGTTCTTGGTGTTGGACAATGGCATTGGCGATATGGGAAGCGCCAATCTCTGCAAACTTAATCTCTTTTTTACTGAAACGGTGGGTTTGTTCGGAAACCAGGATTATATGCCCAAGCAGACGCTTGTTATGTAGAAGAGGGATAAATGCCAGGGCGCGAATGTTGGCTGCCAGGTGATTTTTGAGTTGTAGGTCTGGATCGTCAGCTTCCTTTACATCAGGGAATTGCAACGGCTTTCTCGTTTCTAAACGCGGGGTATAGGCTGCTAGAGATTGGTGACTTGCCGGTGTGAGGCCGCGCCAGGCCACAAGTTTGGGGGTGTGGGCCGCCTCAAGCAACACCAGACCAAAACCCAGGTCAGACAGACCCTGTTCCAGTCCAGCCAGTACCGTTTCGTAGGCGGCCAATAGATCGTCGGTTTGACCCAGTGAGGATGTCATGTTATATAGGATCTGAAGATAGTGATTATTTCTTGCCATGCCCACTCTAGTTTGACTTAATCCTCAACCATACGCTCTCATAACATTATACTGCGTCCCGCAAAAAAAAGGTGGGGATTTTCCCCATTTTGCTATGTTTTTTTTCATGTCATGATGGCAACAGAGCGAGGCAACTCTTCCTCGATTGACGTTTGCAGTTGAGAAAAATGGTTACTGCATTTAGATAGAAGGAGATTGAATATGTCTTTAATTGGATTGTTAATACTGGTAGTCATTGCCGCAATTGCCGGCAGTCTGGGTCAGGCTATCGCTGGTTATTCTCGTGGTGGCTGCCTGCTGGCGGCAGTCGTTGGCTTTATTGGCGCTTTTCTAGGGAGTTGGCTGGGCCGCCAACTTGGGTTGCCAGAGATATTACCTGTTACAGTTGACGGGGAAACGTTCCCTGTCATGTGGGCAGTCATTGGATCGACGCTCTTCAGCGCCGTATTGGGCCTTTTAGCTAGAGGTCGTGTCAGAACAATATAAGCGACGGTTTTTTACAAAAGGAGAACGACTATGTTAAATGAAACGAAAGAACAGGATTTTGTGGATGAACGTGTCTCTGAGGGAAACAGAATGCCTGCCTCCCCACCTACGGATCGCCGGGAACGGGTAACAATCGTCCGCGATGAAACTGGTGTACGTGAAGAACATAAGGTCGAAGATGTAGGAACAGAGCGCTGGGCTAAATTGTTTAAAGTAAGCCAATTTGTCTGGTTGGTCACAGGTATTTTGGAACTGCTAATTGGATTGCGCATTTTCCTTAAGCTAATTGCGGCCAATCCCAACAATCCCTTTGCTCATTTGGTCTACAGTTTCACCGACCTTTTTTTGTGGCCTTTTGTCGGTCTGACGGTGACGCCTTCAGCCAACGGGATGGTTCTGGAAATTAGCTCCATTATTGCGATGCTAGTTTATGCGACCGTCGCCTGGGGCTTTTTGAGATTGTTGTATCTTATCTTCACTCCTTCGACCCGAAGAAGCTATTCTATCTTCGAACGCCAACAACGGTAAATCGGCCGTGCTGTTTTCCTAAGTCTTAACAAGTCGCTTCTGAGGCATATTGCCCAGTCCTTCAACTCTGACGCCGCTTATCTGGCCTGGCGGCTGAGTAAATCTGAATCCCATCGTCTATAAAAATGCCCATAGAATATCATCTCAACTGACTTTTGGGGGTCAAAGACAATCTTAAAACGGCCGTTCCGTACTTAATCCTACGTTAATCCAGGCTCTTGGAAAAACGTCCCTTCTTTCTCTCCTGTATAACTCCAGATTGGGGAGGTTTTTGCCAATATAGTAGGGAATCACCCCATTTTGCAATCCTAAGGGCTGTGTTTCCATTTTACGACGATTCTTCATAATTTTGCCCGAACCGTCTTATTCGGTACCTCAGTTCGGGGTTTATTCATGGGCAAAAATACGTAAAAAGGAGTATGACCAATGAAAAGAAAAACAAGTCATAGAACCATCTTTTTGTTAATAACCTTTCTCGCGTTAAGTTTACTGATTGGCGCCGGGTCTGTGAGCGCCCAGGAGGAAAGTACACCACCCCAATCGCAGACAGAGACCACCCAAACAATTTATGAAGTCATCCAGAATGAGCCGGAATTGGCTTCTTTTAAGGCTTTAGTAGATGCAGCCGCCTTGAGTGACAACTTGCAACAAGACGGTCCCTTTACCGTTTTTGCACCGACCAATGAAGCCTGGGCTGCTTTTGACGTTAAGGCTGATACTGATGCAACTATGACCGACATTCTGTTGTACCACATTTTGAATGGAGACTATTCGACCTCTGAGCTTACCGATAAGGAAGCTGTAGCGACATTGGCGGGGAAATACATTTTCTTCAATACTGCGGAGGATGGTGTTGTATTGAATGAAACTGTACCTGTAACGACTGCTGAAATTCAGGCCACGAATGGTGTGGTCCACATCATTGACACCGTTCTGCCTTATCCTGAGGGAAATACTGTTTTCGCCTCTGAAAAAGGTTCGCCGAATAATTCTATTGTTGAAGTGCTTGCCAACGACGGCCGTTTTGATACCTTACTTTCCCTTTTGGAACGGGCTGATTTGATGGGCGAGCTTCAAGATACAAGCGCCAGTTACACCTTGTTCGCTCCAACAGACGAGGCGTTTGAGAAAGTACCGCCTGAGTTGTTAGAAGAATGGTTAGCCGATCCGGAAGGCGCATTGAATACCATCCTCTCTTACCAGATTGTCAATGACCGGCTTACCATCAACCAGATTGCCAATGCGAAATATCTTCCCACGCTCGAAGGGCGAGCAATTGCGGTGACAACTGACCAATTCGTTCAAGTCTACTTAAACGGCCGTCCCATTCAATCTTTCAATATTCTGGCCGACAATGGCATCATTCACGTAATGGATGAGGTGATATTGCCCTGATGACGGCTAGCAAGAAAACAGCAAAATATTGCTAAATCAGACCCCGCAGGTTTCTCGAAATCTGCGGGGTTCTTTGGATATCTGCCTAAAACGAATACATAGTCGCCACAATTAGCCATCGTCGAAAAGGTGCCGAACCGACACCAGGAACAAAAGCGGGGCGAAGGTAGAATGCTGACTTCTACCTCCGCCCCGGTTGCTAATCAATCTGGAGCCTGTGTGCCACCTTTTGGCCTTAAACTGCTTACTGATTATCGTATTCTTCGGGGCGGACGGAGATGACCTGGCTGGTGCTGTCGGCTCCCATGCTGATGCCGTAGATGGTTCGAGCAACCTGCACCGTTCCCCGATTGTGGGTGATGACGATGAATTGGGTCTTGTCGCTCAATTCGTAAAGCAGGTCGCGGAAGCGGTTGACGTTGGCCTCGTCCAGCATGGCGTCAACCTCGTCCAGAACGCAGAAGGGGGTGGGGGAGACACGCAGCAGGGAAAAGATAAGAGCGCTGGCGGTCAAGGAGCGTTCGCCGCCAGATAAGAGAGCCAATCCTTGTTCCCGGCGGCTGGGAAGGCGGGCAATGATGTCCACGCCGCTGATGGTCAGGTCGTCGGGGTCGGTCAAGACCAGTTGGGCGGAGCCACCCCCAAAAAGTCGCTTGAATGTGTCGCCAAAGATGGCGTCTACTTTCTCCACCGTCTCGGCGAAGGCGTGGGAGGTCAGGTCGTCGAGGTCGGCGATGACCTGGCGGAGATGTTTTTCGGTTTTGTCGAGGTCTTCCAACTGCTGGGTCAGAAACTCAAAACGGGTGTTGGTCTCTTCGTATTCGGCCGGAGCGTCTGGGTTGATGGCCCCCATGCGGTGAAGCTGGCCCCGGTAACGCTGAATGGTGTCTTCGATGTCTTCGGGGAGCTTTTCTACCTGCGGGAGTGTCTCCACAAATTCGGTAAGTGGCAGGGGAGATTGGCTTACTTCGTCTTCGTCGTAATCCAGGGCAACAAGGCCGAGATCGCCCCGAATTCGTTCCCGAAGCCCCTCCATCTGGTTTTCTCGCTGGGTCAACTTGATTTGAGCCTGGGTGTAGTGGTTTTCCAGTTCGTGGCTTTGACGCTGGTTTCGGCCGATTTTCTCCTCCATCGCTTCCAGTTCATCCTGGGCGGTCGAAACGTTTGCCCGCAGGGGTTCTAATTCGGCTTCGATAGCGGCCGTTTCTTTCGTCAGCCGTTCCAGCTCGGCCTGTTGTTCGGCCGGATCGTCTTCCTGCTGCTGTTGGAGCAGGGACTCACGACGGAGCTTCAGCCGTTTGATGCGCTCGTCAACCTGGTTAAGAGTTGACCGACGGCTGTCAACGACTGCCTGCCGCCCGGCTACGATGGTCCGGGCAGTCTCTACCTGCTGTTTGAGATTTTTCTGCTCGGCTTCCGCTTCCTGAACGGGCAGCATTTCCAGTCGGGCGTTGGCCGCTTCTAATGCAACCTTGACCTTCTGGCCGGTTTCTTCCAGGCCGGAGATTTGCCCATCTAATTCTTGAACCTGGGCAGCCAGCCGTTTCAGTTCGGCCGCGTCAGCTTCCTGGCGGCGGAGAATGTACTCTTGCTGCTGGCGGAGGCGATCCAGGGT
>JBAPRX010000202.1:0-4081 GCA_049281335.1 Promineifilaceae bacterium (SeqCode) | reverse complement strand
GGGTATTAGGGTCGAGCAGCATCTCCACCGTTTCAGGCGGCAGGGCGCTGATGAGGTCGTTGAATGTGCGGGCCGGGACGGTGATGGAACCTTCTTCCTCCACCTTGGCCCCAATCCAACAGGTAACGGAGATTTCCAGATTGGTGGCCGACAGTTTGAGACGGCCATTGTCTGTCGCCAGCAGGACATTTGCCAAAACCGGCAGTGTCGAACGGGTACTTACCGCCCTTCCGACTATACTCAACCCTTTCGCCAAATTTTCCTGTAGGCAAGAAACTTTCATCACGAATCTCCGATTGTCTGTATTGTTGTGTTCCCCCACATCCTTCCTGAACTAAGTATACAGAATATGGGAGGGGGTAGCAAGGGCATTGAGTACCCGAACAACACAACAGAGGATTGTAGAACGACCAATCACTCACTTTACAGCTCAAAAGGCGTTCGTTTTCTGTTCAATTCTTGGACATTTTAGTTTAGAGTTCTAATTTTTTCTGTATTATTATATGACCTAGGTAATGGTGCTTTTTCGATATCTTGAAGTACAATCGCATTGGGAAGGGATTTTTAATTTCCAAAAAGGTGTTAATTATGTTAAAAAAGAATTTTGTTCCAGTCGTATTATTGGTTCTGGTTGTTGGTGTAGTCGGTTTATTCCTTTTGTTGCGGACCAGCTCCCCGGCTCCTGAAAGCGCCGAGCGGGATGCAGCCATTGAACTGCTGCTTCCAGGCGAGGACGTGATCACGAAGGTCGAGCGCGATTTCAGCGATACGAGCATCAGTGATATTCAAGCGGGAACGACGGAAGCGGCCGTTTCCTTTGATGGCGATGTTCGTGATTTGCCCCAAATCGGCCCCGAAGAAAAGTCGCTGGGCGTTGAATTTGAATTTGAGGGCAGTGATGCGGAAGAGGGAGAAACGGACCCTGATTATGTTGATCCAGTTCGACAGGTTTCAAATACTTCGCCAAACATGATTCCTGGCCCAGACCAGAACTTTGGCGGGTTGGACTTGAACAACTGGGGGGCTGGATGGCCTCCCGACACTCAGGGCGATGTTGGCCCCAATCATTTCATCCAGGCCGTGAACACGTCCATCGGTATCTACAACAAGACCGGAACGCAGTTGGCAGCCTTTACTTTCGACACCCTCTTTGCCGGAACCGGAACCCCTTGTGACGCCAGTAATAACGGCGACCCGGTGGTTCTGTATGACAAGGTGAGCGGCCGTTGGATTATCTCCGACTTTGCCTGGAACAATATCCAAAATGGCCCCTATTACCAGTGTATTGCGGTCTCCAAGACGGCCGATCCCGTCGCTGGCGGCTGGTGGTTCTACGGAATGCGGGCTGACGATGCTTCCCATCCCTGGCTGAACGACTATCCCAAGATGGGCGTCTGGCACGACGGTATCTACATGACATCCAATATGTTCGACTGCCTGAACAGCAACTGCTCCAGCGCCAGTTACAAGGGCGTTCGTATCTGGGTGCTTAACCGTGGTGATCTGATCGCCGGTAATCCGATTGATTTCCAGTTGAGTGATTTGGGTTCAGCCTATTTCAGCCTGCTGCCGTCTAATGCCAAAGTCAGCATTCCGTCAGCCGGTACACCGAACTACCTGATGTCCCGCCAGAATTCTAGCACTATGTATACCTGGAAGTGGTCTATTGATTGGAATACACCGGGCAATTCGACCCTGACCGGGCCGCTATCTACCAGTGTTGCTTCTGCTTCAAACGCCCCCACTGCCCAACAGCCAGGAACAGGTGTCCGGCTTGATTCGTTGGGTGATCGCTTGATGGCTCAGTTGCAATACACCAATGTCGGCGGTACGCCTGCGTTGTGGGCGACCCATTCCGTTAGCAGCGGCGGTGTGTCCGGGATACGCTGGTATGAGTTCCACAATCTATCTGGGACCCCGTCTGTGTACCAGCAAAGCACCTACCAGCCTGATTCAACTTATCGTTGGATGGGAAGTCTGGCAGTTGACAGCGAGGGTAACATGGCGACGGTTTTTAGTGTTTCCAGTTCCAGCGTCAGCCCCGGCATCCGCTATGCCGGCCGTCTTTCAACCGACCCATTGAATGCGTTGAGCCAGGGTGAAGCGACATTGATTGCCGGAGGTGGTTCCCAATTAAACTTCAGCCGTTGGGGCGACTATGCCGCCATGAGCATTGATCCAACCGATAGTTGTACCTTCTGGTTCACCACTGAGTATTATATTTCCACCGGCACGAACTGGCAGACCCGCATTGGCTCCTTCACATTCCCCGGCTGTGGCGGTGGCGGCCCCACGCCAACCCCCACCAGTACAGCAACGCCAACAGGCACGCCTACCAGTACGCCAACCGCAACGCCAACAGGCACCGCCACGCCGCCTTCGCAATCGTATGAGGATTACATTCCGGTACTTGTTTCTCAATAACATTAATGGAATAGGTTAAGAAAACCGGGTTTTTACGCATAGCTGCTTTGGTAAATCCCAGGCAGCAATCGAAAAACCCGGTTTTTTTCAATTGAACCACGACACCCACCAGCCGGAAAACACTCCATACACCGCTTGCCCCCATTGAGTGAAAGGGCCATTGCCCCGTTCCTAATGGCGGAGGGGAAAATGACTGACGAGTCAAGCCAAGCTGATCAAATACAAACCTTTGAGTATCCACTTCGGCGTCGCCTCCCCAGGATGATATTGTTAGGTATGATGCTGCTTATGAATTTGATAATCGTTTTTGTTGTAATATTGTCATTAGTTCGCATCATTAGTGGGCAAATGTTTGCTGAGAATACGGGAACAAGTGATCCGGGAGCGCTTCTTGCCGCGATCATTATTCCTGCTTGTGTAACCTTTATAGGATTCGCTGTTAACTTCATGTATCCAGCTATTCATATAAAACCCGGTTGTTTCCGTATCGGCCGACTTTTTTACAAGAGTCCCTGGTTTGAATGGCAGGATATTCACAGCATTCAAACCCATTGGCTGTCGAACCGATTCCGACGCATGACGGGAATAACGCTCAAAGGGCTGCCATTAATTTTCGGCTATATAGGGGCATTTGGATTATTCGAAATGACAAAAGGGTTTCTCGTGGCAGATACCATCGAAAACTATGAGAAACTGCTGCACCTGCTCCGCAGCCATCGGCCAGACCTGTTCGAATAGTGATCAAACTCCTCTTGCTATGGCCAGTCTTCCAGACTGTGTCATATTTGGTTTTGGTGGATGGCTGTTGGATCCGTTGGGAGAGATAGGGGTGGGGTTGACGGCCGAATGGTAAACACGGCACGAGGTGGCGTGGTCTGGAAGACCGGACACAGCAGGGAGCCTGGAGATGAAAGAACAATGCTCGTGGATTCGCAGGAAAAAGACAATCATTGGGAGAAATATCAAAGTGGTTCAACCCTTGGAACTCAGGGATCGGAACAAGGGATTATCATCGAGGACATTGAACATGACCTAGGCGTAAGAATTACTCTTGAAAGAGCATTCAAAGGTGCGCCATACCGCATAACCTGTGGCATTTACGGCAGAATGGTACACACTTGCTCTTTTTCGAGTCTACATCAAGCGGCCTCCAAGTACGAAGAAATGAAATCAGACCTCGGCCAAATACTAATGCACAAAGATGATACTAACCTGGCTAACGAGATCAGAAATTTTGTCCAGAAATTTGATTATTGACGGAAATCGATTTTATTTTTAGCTTTTTTGTCGGAGTAGTAACAAAAATACATAATAGTGTTATGAAGGGGTTAGTGTTCCAAACATCCCCTTCGCAGTGGCCGTTCTTCCAAACCGTGCTAAATTCGGGTAACAGTGCAGCGGTTTTCGTCGGTCGTTATTGGCAATTGGACCTGCCAGGTGAGACAGAGGTGGTCTTGACGACCGTGGAATAGTAAACAGAGTAGAGTGCCAAGGTCTGAAAAACCGATTGCAGTAGGAGATTTTCCCCCGTAAATAAACCATGAACAATCTTCACGTTACTGCCACCCTTCCCCCAAAAATCCCCCTCCGCTACTCCTGTAGCCCCCAATAGTTCCACAACAAAACTCACATAATCCTGCCCCCCTTCCCCACACTA
>JBAPRX010000201.1:0-2764 GCA_049281335.1 Promineifilaceae bacterium (SeqCode) | reverse complement strand
TCTCTGCCCCTAGCGAGCAGTTGAGGCCGACGATGAGGGGGTTGGCGTGGCGAATGGTGTAGTAGATGGCTTCAACGGTCTGGCCGGAGAGATTACGGCCGCTCATGTCTACGATTGTTCCTGAGATGAGAAGCGGGACTTTGCTGCCGCGTTCTTCAAAGAGGGTTTGGATGGCGAAGATGGCGGCTTTGGCATTAAGGGTGTCGAAGATGGTTTCGACGATAAGCAAATCTGCGCCGCCGTCCAGCAGGCCGCGTGCGGCGTCGTAATAAGCGGCGGAAAGGTCGTCGAAGGTGACGTTGCGGTAGCTGGGGTCGTTGACGTCGGGGGAGAGGGAGGCGGTGCGGTTGGTTGGGCCGAGGGAACCGCCAATGAAGCGGGGAGATGGCGGGTTGTGCTTTTTGATGAAGGCGTCGCGGGCTTCGCAGGCCAGACGGGCGGCTTCGTGGTTCATCTCGTAACTGTATTCTTGGAGGCCGTAGTCGGATTGGGAGATGGCGGTGGCGTTGAAGGTGTTGGTTTCGATGATGTCGGCACCGGCGTCGAGGTAGGCGGTGTAGATGGCGCGGATGATGTCGGGCTGGGAGAGGTTGAGCAGGTCGTTGTTGCCAATGACGTCTCGGCCGTAGTCGGCGAAACGCTCACCGCGAAAACCGGCTTCATCCAGGCGGTATTCTTGCAGAAGGCTGCCCATTGCGCCGTCCATGATTAAAATTCGTTCGTTCAGGAGTTGTTTGAGTTGTTGTTCGGTGTTCATTGATATTTCCTGAGAGTGGTGCAACGCACTGCTTGAGAGGCGAGCAGTACAATGCACTAAACATTAAAAAAACCTCTCTAAAATCCAGAGAGGTTTGAGCATGACAATTTTTGTGTCATCCCTCATCTTCCAGAAGACGGTTGTTGTCTTTGTCTTCTGCCGGAATTGGCACCTGCTACTATATTCGCAGTGGTTGCCGAGGCTTCTACGGGCCGGTCCCTCCACCTCTCTGGATGAGCCGCGAGCAGTTAATTGCTGCCCGACGGTAATATTTGATTGTGGACGTAGTGTATAGCGTTGGTAGGTAGATGTCAACTGTGAGCAAGTTGCATACACTCGGTATTGCAATTCGTTCGATGAAGGTCTATACTGTTGAAAGGGTTTTTCGACCGTATTCGGGGAATTATCCACTAACGGGGCCTATTAGACATCAACTTCATCGTACTCCATATTTTCGGCCGAAATTAAACTCATTTCTGTTTGAATCTTTTGCTAACGCGAGGAGCGCAGCCATGTCTCTAATACCTCTGGATTCACCATATAAATATGTTTTGGAAGGCCGCATTGTAACAATGGGTGTTCAAGGCGTTCTCGACGACGGTGCGATTTATATTGAGGATGGGGTGATCAATGATGTTCGGCCGACAAGCGCCTTACCCCCGTCAGGATTTGAACAGGTAGAACGTATTCTCACCGGTGACACCCTTTACCCTGGCCTCATCGAACTCCATAATCACCTGCCCTACAACGCGATTCCTTTGTGGCAGTTGGCCCGTGGTTTCACCAATAATGGTCAATGGCGAAATAACTCGACCACTGACTATCAATATGCCCTCAAAGTCCAAAGGCCGGCCCAGGTCTTAGGCAATACGGCAGGCTTAGTCGAAGCCGTCATTCGCTTTGTCGAATGCCGCTGCTTGCTGGGCGGCACGACGACTTCTCAGGGCATTACCCTTGTCAATGTTGGCATATCCTCTTACTTTCCCGGCCTCATCCGAAACGTCGAAGCTCCCCAATTAGCCGATTTACCCGCCGCTGGTACCCGCATAGCTAATCCCCCCAACGACCAGGCTGGCAAAGAAGCTTATCTGGCTAATTTACAAAATGAAACCTGTTACCTGCAACATTTGAGTGAAGGTACGGATGAGACAGCTCGTGGTTGGTTTTTGCGCCTCAAGATGAATAATGGCGACTGGGCGATCCATAGATCTTTGTGTGGTATCCACAGCGCAGCTCTCAAGCGGGAAGATTTTGACATCATGGTTCAACATGGGGCTTCGATGGTCTGGTCACCATTAAGCAATTTCTTGTTGTACGGTAATACGGCCGATATTCAGGCTGTCGCCAGCAGTGGTATTAAGGTCGGCCTGGGCAGTGATTGGGGACCTAGCGGCAGCAAGAACCTCCTGGGCGAATTGAAAGTAGCCTGGTTAACAAATCTGGAGGCCGGTGGCGTTTTCTCTCCTCAGCAGCTTGTCCAGATGGTAACCAGCAATGCGGCCGAAATTCTCGGTTGGGATCAACAGCTAGGCACACTTGAAGCTGGGAAACGGGCTGATATTGTTGCTATCAACGGCAAAAGAAATGACCCTTATCTCCATCTGATCGAAGCCCGTGAAACAGGTGTTACTCTGGTCGTTATTGATGGCGTTCCTCGCGTTGGACAACCGCGCATCATGAACCACTTTGCATTGACCAACAGCGAACTATTTATGGTCGGTGGCTCCAAACGCATCCTCCATCTAGCCCAGGAAAATGTCCATCCCCTGGTGGCCGGGCTGACCCTGACCGAGGCAATAAACCGTCTATCAAATGCCCTGGACAATTTGCCAACCCTTGCCAACCAACTTGGAAGCGCCTTACTCCAGGGGCTAGGCGCCGGTGATGGAGGTTCGCCAATTAGTCCTATCCAACTCGACCTTGACCTGGACGAAGAACCAGTTGAAAGCATGGTGGCCGGTATGATGTCTGATGAGCTTTCCCCAATGAAATTAGAAGGCATCACTG
>JBAPRX010000200.1:0-2780 GCA_049281335.1 Promineifilaceae bacterium (SeqCode) | reverse complement strand
GATTTTCACTATGTTCCTTTGCCTGATTATGTCCATCAGGCTGTCAGCGCGTTTGCGGTGGGCATGAATTGGAATCTGGTCCATGTCTGGTGGCGATGGGGGCCGGTGGTGGCGTTGGCTTTGCTGGGGCTATGGCTGGGCTGGCGCAGGAGCCGTCAGGCGACGCTGTTTCTGGTGGGGTATCAGATTGTTCCGCTTGGTATCCTGTTTGGTCTGTCCTTCATCAACCCCCTTTATAATGGGACCCGCCACCTGCTCATTGGGCTGCCTCCATTCCTGATTTTGGTGGCTGGGGGGATTGCGCTGCCTTTCCAGGCGATAGGCGAACGGCGTCCTGAAGAACGGCGTTCTTTATCGGCCGTTTTCCGTCCGGTTGTTCTTGTTGTGGCCCTCTTTACAGTGGGCAGTCAGTCAGCCTGGCTGCACAGCCAGTTTACCTCGGAAGAGTTGATCCGGGATGATGTCCGGGGAGCGGCCAAATATCTGAATGAGGTTGCCTCGCCCGGCGACCTGATCGTTCTGCACGATACCCTGATCCGTTTTACCTTTGATTATTACTATCACGGTCTGGCCCCGGTGACGGCCGTTCCTGAATATAGTGTCTTCGATCCTGAACAGGCCGTTGAGACGCTGCGGCAAGACGGCCGAGAGGCGAGCCGGGTCTGGTTCCTGACCGAGCCAGAACCCCGCAACGGCTTTAATCGGGAGCTGCTTCCCGATTGGGCGGCCGAGAACTGGTATTGGCTCTACGAACGGCGCTTCCCGTCCATGTGGCTGACCGTGAATCTGGTGGTTTATAATTCGGAAGCAACCCCCACAACGCTGCCAGAAACGTTGACGCCCTCAACCGGAAGCTGGCCTGGTTATTTTGATCTATCGGGTTTTGAGATACCGCCCACCCTGTATGCCGCCAATGATTTGTGGATGGCTTTTTATTGGAACCGGACAGTCAGCGAGATGCCGAACGATCCTGAGCTTTCGCTTCGTTTGCGGGATCAGAGTGGGATGGTTTGGGCGCAGTGGGATCGGCCGTTTCAGTATGAAGAATATCTGCCAACCAACTGGCCGCCGGAAGGGATTGTCCGTTATCATCACCGGTTGAAGGTCCCAGCCGGGGTTCCTGCGGGCCAATACCAGATGTGGCTGCGGCTCATTAACCCGGATACGGGCCAGCCCATTCCCCTGGCCGATGGCAGCTTCGATCTGCGGCTGTCTGATGTATCCGTTCACCCGGCGGGTTGTGACAGCGATCCCGACCTGTGGCCGCCCCATACAACCGCCGATACCCACATTGGCCCCTTGACGCTCAAAGGATCGTACCTGAATGAAGAGGAATATCGTCCCGGCCACGTTATTCCCGTTCGGGTATTCTGGTGTGTTGACCAACGGCCGAACAAGGATTTTCTACTGCGTCTTCAACTGGTGAATCAGGCGGGTGACGTGACGGCCGAATCATTGTCGCCCCTGACCCTGGCCGATTATCCGCCAACCCAGTGGCAAAATGGCGAACTGCTGATGAGTCAGGCAGCCATTACCATACCCGCTTCGGCCGAAGCGGGTCAATATGATGTGCGCGTCTCGGTGATCGATCCAGACAAGGAAGCGCCGCTGCCTGCTGGCGGGCTGTTTGGGAATGAGACGGTTTCTCTCGGAACGGTTGAAATAGTCGCCTGGCCGCTGGTTACAGAGCTTCCACCGGTTCAATTTCCACTGCGGGCCGATTTTGGCGAGCCGCCTATGGCCGAACTGCACGGCTATGACCTCGATCCGATCCAACCCCAGCCCGGTGACAATCTGACGCTGACCCTTTTCTGGCGCTCCCGGTCAGGTGAAATTCCGGCCAGCTATGCGGTTTTTATTCACCTGGAAGATGAATCAGGGCAGATTGTGGCTCAGGGAGACAGTATCCCTGATTATGGGTTCCGGCCAACGACAAGCTGGCGAGATGGGGAGGTTATTAGCGACGAGCATACCATTTCTATACCGGCGGATGCGGCAGCAGGCGTCTATCATCTGTGGATTGGGTTTTATGATCCGGAGACAAATTTGCGCCCCCAAGCTGTTGTGGACGGAACTGTTCAGCCAGACGGCCGTTTGCTGTTGTCGGATATAATCATAGTTCAATGAACGGATCATTACGACAGCGTGTCAAACAGCCTCTCCTGGTTATCCTGCTCATCTATTTAGGGCTTACCGTCGGTTACGGTATTGCCAACCCTTTGTTTGAAAGCCCTGATGAGCAGCATCACTATTTTAATGCCCAGACCGTTGCCGAAACGTGGGAACTGCCCACTGCGAACGAGCCGTTGGATGAGTGGGTGAGGCAGGAAGCGGCCCAGCCGCCTCTTTATTATCTGTTGTCGGCCGTCCTGATCAGCCCCATTGATACCTCCCAGGCCAAAGAACAGGTCTTATTTAATCCTTTTGTTCGCCTGGGCGACGCTGCTTCTCCGACCAACATCAATGCCTTTGTCCATACCGGGATAGAACGGTGGCCCTGGCAGGGGTACGCGCTGGCGGCCCATCTGCTGCGGTTGTTCTCGGCCGTTATTGGGTTGGGGACGCTGTTGTTCATCTATGGCAGCGCCCGCCTCGTCTGGCCGGAGAAGAAAGAACGAGCTTTGCTTGCAGCGGCTCTAGCTGCCTTTCTTCCCCAGTTCGATTTCTTACATGCTTCCATCAGCAATGATCCCTTGGTCATTTTCTTTTGTGCGGCCGCTTTGTGGCAGCTCCTGCGGCTGTGGTACAAGGGCGTTTCCAACCGGCGGTTGGTGCTGTTG
>JBAPRX010000199.1:0-7850 GCA_049281335.1 Promineifilaceae bacterium (SeqCode) | reverse complement strand
GGCCAGGGAACTGCCGGGGGGGAGTTCAAGGGCCAGAGAGAGTGTTACCAGACCGAAGTCCAGGGTTGGCAACTGACCGATGAGTGATTGGGCGGACTCGTTGATGGCCTGGGCGAGATGGACGGCGGTTGAGTTCGGCCGTGCTTCCTTTGCCAGGGCCAGGAGCGCACGGCCACGCGGGTCGCCTTCCGGGTAGAGCGGGTGGCCGAAGCCGGGAATTTGATCGCCCCGTTTTAGTCTGGCTTTCAAGGCTGCCTGGGCCAGTTCCGGCGTACCGACCTCTTGAAACAAGGCGCTAACACGGCCGGAAAAGCCGCCATGCCTGGCCCCGGTCAGGGCGGCTAACCCGGCCGACACGACCGCGTACAGGGTGGCATCCCCTGAAGCAACGCAGCGGGCGGTGAAAGCAGAGAGGTTGAGTTCGTGGTCGGCACACAGCACCAGCGTTTTGTTGAGCCATGTGGCGGCCTGGGGTTCGTCCGGGAGCCAGCCTTGCTGCAAGGTGGCGGCAAGGGTACGGCCGCTTGATTCTGTTCCGGCGGCAATGTTGACCATTAGTTTGAGGATTCTGGCCCCGGTCTGGCGGAAGGCGTCTGGCCGAAAGTCGTAGGCGGTGAAATCGTTGGCGGCGGCTAACGGCAGCAAAATCTGGAACTGTTCCATTGGGGTCAGGTCGGCTACCTGGGCGTGGACGGTTTGGAAGCGGGGGTGGAGTGGGATGGGTGGGGCAGAGAAGAGGGTTTCGGCCGTTGACTG
The DNA here is from genome assembly GCA_049281335.1 of Promineifilaceae bacterium (SeqCode). Lineage (GTDB taxonomy): Bacteria > Chloroflexota > Anaerolineae > Promineifilales > Promineifilaceae > JAKEFB01. The sequence continues at coordinate 7,094 of JBAPRX010000199.1, read as the reverse complement.
CCAGCTTTCCGGTTGGCTCTCGGTTTCATCCCACAGCAAGACGGCTATCTGTTCAAGGGGGTATTGACGGGCCAGTGTGACTGCATCATAGCCTCGATAGTAGCAACGGCCGTCTGTGATGAGGGTAACGGCCGATTCCAGCACCGGTTGTCCAAAGTGGAGGGCGGTCGCGGCGGCGGTGGAGACGGCTTCGGCCGGATTTCGACGCTGTTCCTGGCGTTCCTTTAGTCGTTCTACGTCCTCGGCATAATACCGTTTTGTTCGCCGCTTTCCCCCCGTTGCCTCGGAGCGCACCAACCCCCGACTGACATAGGCGTAGAGGGTGGCGCGGCTGATATTGAGCAATTCGGCCGCTTCTTTTGCCGACAAAAACCGCTGTGATTGTTTCATTTTGGATCCTTTTTTAACGCAAAGGCCGCATAAGAATGCGGGCAGAGGGGCAAAGACGCAAAGAATAAATTATCACAAGAGTATATTGATTATTGAATCAATATTGACAACAATAAATCAACTATATATCATCACAACATACTTATCAACAATTTCATTTCAGGCAGCGCAAGCAAGCCAAACATTACTCACTTGCAACTTGCAACTTGCTCACTTGCTTTTTTACTTTGCGTCTCTGCCCCGCATTCTTATGCGGCCTTTGCATCTTTGCGTTAAAAAATAGGAGTAACTGATGTCAACCACAAACGGTCATTTTGTCCCTGGCTTACAGGGCGTTGTTGCGGCCGAAACGAATTTAAGCAGTGTAGACGGCCAGAAAGGGGAGCTAATCATTGCCGGTTTTCCGGTGGAAGTGCTGGCGGGCGCGGCCACTCACGAAGAGGTTATCCATTTGCTGTGGCATGACCGGCTGCCCAATCGGGAAGAATTGGATGAATTCAAGGCACAAATTGCGGCCGTTCGGCCGATTTCCCCGGCCACGATTGAGCTGCTGCGGGCGGCTGCGGCCGAATCGCTGCCGGTGATGGACGCCCTGCGAATGGGGGCCGCCACGCTGGACTTGCAGCGAGAAGAGGACGGCTCCAATGAGCAGGTTGCTGTTGCTATTGTGGCCCGGCTGCCGGTGATTGTGGCCGCTTACTGGCGGCTGCGACAGGGCCAGGAGCCAGTTGCGCCCCGGATAGATTTGGGACAAGCGGCCAACTACCTTTATATGCTGACGGGTGAGATTCCCGATCCGGCCCAGGAACGGGGGTTGGAGACGTATCTGAATACGGTCATTGATCATGGCCTGAACGCCTCTACCTTTGCGGCACGGGTGATTGTGGCTACGCAGTCGGATCTGGTTTCGGCCGTTGTCGGGGCTATTGGGGCGTTGAAAGGGCCGCTGCACGGCGGCGCACCCGGCCCGGCGTTGGATATGGTCTTTGCTATTGGCTCGCCGGAAAATGCCGAACCGTATTTGCGGACATTGTTGGAGCGGGGCGACCGGCTGATGGGTTTCGGCCACCGGGTCTACAAAGTCCGCGACCCCCGTGCGGAGGTGTTATCGGCCGCAGCGGAGAAGATGTTTCAGGCTGGGGGCGATATGGCCCTTTATACTCTGGCAAAGTATGTGGAGCAGACGGCCGTTAATTTGCTTGAGGAATATAAACCCGGCCGACATTTGCAGACCAACGTCGAGTTTTACACAGCCTTGCTGCTGCACGGCCTGGGGTTGTCCACGGAACTGTTCACGCCCACCTTTGCTCTGAGTCGGGCGGCTGGATGGTTGGCCCACTGTTTTGAGCAGCAGCGGACGGGGCGCATTATTCGGCCGGATTCCCTTTACCGGGGCGAAATGAATCGCGCCTGGCTGCCGCTTACTGAGCGGGGGTGATGTTTAACCTTAACGTAGAGAGGCCGAGGCACAGAGGTGACTGTCACCTGAATCGTTATTTTATTTTAGCTGAGAGCTAATTGTTCCACTGCTTCGTCATGGTCTGGCAGGTCGCTTTCGACGTTGCGGATCGGCCGAAAAAGATAACCGGCAATGCTGATGGTTGTGCCGCAGATGGCTGTCCCCAGGAACATGACGCCCATTCCTGCCCCTGGTTGACTTCCAACCAGCCAGCTAAACCAGGGTGACAGAATGCCTCCGGGAGCCATCGCCGGTTCCATAATCCGGTCTGCCAGCGGGCCTGCAATGAGGTAACCAAGGGGCATGGTCCCTGTCTGGATCATGGATTGGACCGAAAATACGCGCCCTTGTAAGGCTGGTGGAACTTTCACCTGCCAGATAGCCCGTTGGCCGGCAATAATGAAAGGAACAAAGAAAGCGGCCGAAAAGGCAGCAAAAGCCAGAACGGGGACAGAACGGCCGATGGCAAACAACAAGTCGCCGCACCAAAAAGAAACGGCCGCGCCTGCCAAAACAGCATGAATCTGTCGCCGAGGACCACCCCAAACACTGAGGACGATGCTGCCGACGACGCCACCTAATCCCAAAGCCACCTGAACCGTTGCGAGGGCCAGCTCATCACCATTGTTACGGGTCAAAACCAGGGTCGGCAAAATGGCAAAATAGGTCAACGCTGCAAAGAAATTAATCCCACTGTAGATAGCCAATAGACCCCGCAGCCCTGGACGCTGCCAGATGTATTGCAGACCCAGGCGAATCTCCTGCCACGTATTTTTTTGCTCTTTGTCGTCCTCTTTGGCAATGGGGCGAGGTATTTTTACTATCAGTAGGGTTGCCATCGCAACCAGGAAGGTCAGAATATCCAGGGACATTACACCCTTTAAGCCGACGAACCCCAGTAAGGCTCCGCCCAAGATTGGACCGGTGATTTGGGAAGCGGAGGAGGCCAGGGAGCGCATCCCACCGGCTCGACCGTACTGCTTTTTAGGAATGAGTAGGGTAGTTGAAGCGATATAGGCTGGAATTTGGAAGGCCTCAAATGCACCCGTAAAGGCTTCGGCCATGAACAAATGCCAGGTCTGCAAACGGCCGCTGCTGTAAAGAATCAACAGGGCAATCGTCATGATACCTGCCCCCAGATCGGCAAGGGCCATTATTTTTCGGCGATCCAAACGATCAACCCATACTCCGGCAATAGGGCTTACAAGCACAAAGGGAACGAAGGAAAAGAAACCTAACAGCGCCACATCGGTTGCCCGGTTTGTTTCTTCAAAAAGCCAAACCAGGAGAGCGAAGCGGGTCATAGAAGTGCCGATAAGCGACACCAACTGCCCGAACCAGATTATCGTAAAGGTTTTCATACCATTTTTGATCATGTTGTCCTCGTAAATTTATTGCGTGATTCTTTGAGTAAATGAGTAAGACAACACACGTAGCGCAGTGGTACAAAAAAAGGCCACGAGTGCTGCGTGTACTCGTGGCCCTGGTTAATGTCAGAATGGTTTTAAGAAGTTAACATAATATCTGCCAGCGAGACACAGTTCGACAAGGTATACTGGCTATGCTCATCATAATTGAGGCCGTTAGGGCGAAAAAGTTGCGTTCTTCATTCATTACGGCAGCAGTTTACAATAGTTTTTGTGACTGTACAAACCTCCAACTCACAATTGACAATATAAAAATAATATTTTATAATAAAAGATATTTTTACAATATATAGGGAATGATGCAAGAGACTTTTTATATCGATACTATTGAACAGGCTGAGACGTTGTTGAAGCCCCAGCGGATTGAGCTGCTCAAGTCGTTAGAGATGCCGCATACCTGCCCGGAGTTGGCGGAGCAGTTCGGCCGGTCGCCCCAGCAGATTTACTACCACATCAAAGCGTTGGAAAAGGCAGGATTGGTGGAAAAGGTGGCCGAGAGGCGGGTCCGGGGGACGGTTGAAGGCCATTATCAGGCTGCCGCCCGCACTTATTGGCTGGCTCCGAAGCTGGTGGGGCAGGTTGGCAGTGAACGGCAGGCACAGGACCAGATGAGCTTGCGTTTCTTGCTTTCTCTGGCCCAAGAGATTCATGAGGATATCGGCCGTCTTGGTCACCAATCCGCTTTAGGTAAAGATGTGCCTTCGTTGGGCTTGTCGGCCAACATCTATCTGCCAGACGGCCGACGCCGGGCAGCCTTTTTGCAAGAAGTTCAACAAACATTTCAGGCTCTTGCCCAAAAATATGGCCTCCCCGAAGATGACGTTTCGGATGAACCAGGCAGCGAGTTTCGCCTCGTCCTGGCCTGCTATCCGGCGCGGGAGGAGAAATAAGTGGTAATTCGTAATTGGTTGATTGGGAAGTTGGGTAGAAAACCAGTTTTCAAAGAGATTCCACGAATAGATATTCACTGCCATGAATGAAAAACTGTTCACCGTTTACTGCTAACTGTTTACTTTTCAAAGGAGATATGATGGCAAATCAAGCAGAAATCCGATTGGTTTTGAACCATTCCCCAGCGGCCGTTTTTGAGGCATTGACCGATACGGAGATGGTTATGGGGTGGTTTGCGGAATCGGCCGAGATTGACCTGGCACAAGGCCGGTATGATTATTGGGGGCGGTTTACGCCGGAGACGCCGGATAGAGAGGCGGGCTGTCACCCGATATTGGCCGTCACCCTCAATGAAGCTATTCGCTACCAATGGCAGACGGAGCAGGGGCCGTCCGAAGTTGGGGTGGCATTGAAGGCGTATCAGGGCGGGACATTGCTGGCTTTGACTCATGAGATTTTTCCCAAAGAAGAGACGGAAGCGGGAGAGGAATCTGGCGTTTTTCCCCTTGAAGATTTCTGGTTTTTGTCGTTGGAGAATTTAAGACGCTTTCTGGACGGCCGTTCTGTTACCCGCTGTGATTTTTCTATCAAAATAACCGGTGATGTGGTGGTGTCCTTTGATTTCGATGCCCCGGCCGATGAGGTCTTTGGGGCTTTGATTCGGCCGGACCAGTTGAACCAATGGATTGCTAATCAAGCAGTGGTGGAGCCGAAGATTGGGGGGAACTTTGATTATGGCTGGGGAGCAAGCGGGCCAGATAAGGTGACGGAGTTTGAGTCGGGTCGAAAGCTGGCTTATGTTTCGGAGGGGTACGAAGATATTTTCCCGGAGCTGGTAACGACCTGGACGCTGGAAGGGTCCGGCGGTCGAACCCGGCTGACATTGGTGCAAAGCGGCTTTGTCACCGACCTGTACCAGGATGGACTACATATCGGCTGGCATTTCTTTATCAGTTGGCTGCGGTCGTTGGTGGAATATGACACTCCCTGGCAGCCACCGATTAAACGGCTGGCAGTGGGAACGGAAAATCAATACCCGGCCTCTGTTGCCGCCGGGCAGTATCTTTTTGAGATGTAAGTTGAAAGAGTGGCATGGATGCCGTTCGTGCTGCTCTTTCATATAATGGGGGCATGGCTTCTGATTCTCAACCGGCTTTTTTGCTGTCCATTATTCAGTTGGACGAAACGGCCGAAACGCCCCTTTACCACCAGCTATATACTGGCTTGCAGCAGGCGATTTTGAGCCACCAGCTTCGGCCGGGGCTGCGGCTGCCTTCGACCAGGGATTTGGCGGGGTTGTTTGGGGTGTCGCGGAATACGGTATTGAATGCGGTGGAGCAGTTGATGGCCGAGGGCTATCTGGAAGCGCGGCCCAGGTCGGGAACGTATGTCAGCCGCCAACTGCCGGAGACGTTTTTGGAAACGCCAACCGTTGCGACGCAGCCAAAGGGCCGTTTTGCCCATCGAGAGAGTTTGTCAGAACGGGGGAAACGATTAGGGTATACTCCTTCGACGGTGGCTCGGCCGTCATTTGCTCACCATGCTTTCAGTCATGGGGTTCCGGCGGTGGATGCCTTTCCCTTTGGCACCTAGGGGCGGTTGGTCAACAAACATTACCGGCAGTTTCCCAAGCTCTTATTTGAAGAAGACGGCCGACTCGTGGCCGGGTATAGGCCACTGCGAGAGGCCATTGCAACTTATCTCCAGGTGGCGCGGGCCGTTCGATGCCAGCCGGAGCAGGTGATTGTTGTTTCCGGCTCCCAACAGGCGTTGTATCTGGTGGCCCATCTGCTGGTTGATCCTGGCGACACGGTTTGGGTAGAAGAACCGGGCTATGTGGGGGCAAAAGGGGCGTTCAAGGCGGCAGGGGCGGAACTGGTTCCGGTTCCGGTTGGGCAGGATGGGCTGGATGTCGCTGCTGGCATGGCGAACGCACCGGACGCGGCCTGTGTCTATGTGACTCCCTCCCACCAGTTTCCGCTTGGCAAAACGATGAGCGTTTCGACCCGGCTCAAACTGCTCAATTGGGCGGCCGAGTCGGGCGCCTGGATTATTGAAGATGATTATGACAGCGAATACCGCTACAGCGGCCAGCCGATTCCGGCATTGCAGGGGCTAGACCAGCGGGAACGGGTTATCTATATTGGCACCTTTAGCAAGGTGCTGTTTCCAGGACTGCGGCTGGGTTATCTGGTTGTGCCGCGTGAATTGGTCGAACCATTTGTGACGGCGCGGCGGCTGATGGATGTCCAAAGTCCCATCGTTTCCCAGGCAGCGCTGGCCGATTTTATTGAGCAGGGCCATTTTGCCCGCCACCTGCGCCGGATGCGGACCCTGTATGGCGAACGGTTGAAGCTGTTGGTAGAAGCGGCGGAACAACATTTGAATGGCCTTCTTCGGGTGGAAACGGCCGAGGCGGGGATGCACACCGTCGGTTGGCTGCCGGAGGGGGCTGATGATGAGGCGGCTTTTGCGGCGGCCATCCGGCACGAGGTGGAAGTGACGCCGCTGTCGCAATATTACCTTGGGAAATGTCCTCGTCCCGGTCTGGTTATGGGCTTCGCGGCGACGTCGGAGGAGGCTGTTTTGCCGGGAATTTTGCGGTTGAAGCTGGCGTTGGAGGAGGTATTGTAGCTGGCTATTTGTGAGCGGTTGCGGATGCAATCATGGGAATCTTTCGGGAGCATGTCGGCCGCAGCCGGAGCGCGTTAGAGGATGCTTTGCGGGAAATTGAGGGGGACAGCCTGGATTATTCTATTATTCGAGGGCTGGCCGATGTGTTGAGCAACCGGGCAACATTTGATCGAAAGCCGCCGGTTAATCCGGTCGAACTGCGGGAAATGTTGTTCATACAGGGGGCGTCGGCCGTTGAGCGGTGTGCTGTTGTCAGAGAGGAGTGAGTTGTACACCCTTTCCAGGTATGTTAT
>JBAPRX010000198.1:0-29814 GCA_049281335.1 Promineifilaceae bacterium (SeqCode) | reverse complement strand
GGTGAACGGCAGCGGGCCGGGCGGCCGGGTTCGGAAAGCTGACGTTGAAAGCTATCTGGAAACACAACAGACGGCACCGACTGTTACCTTTACGCCGACGGCCGTTCCTACGGGGCCGGAAACGACTGAAGTACCAACCAGCCGATTGCGCCAGGCTATTGGGCGACGGATGGTTGAAAGCAAGGTTACGATCCCCCATTTCTATGTGACAACGGACGTGGATATGGGGGCGGCTTTGGAACTTCGCAAGCAGATCAATTCCCTGAACCCGGATGAGTTGAAGGTGACGGTGAATGATATGATCGTGAAGGCTGCGGCGCTGGCACTGCGGGACTTTCCCAATATCAATGCCAGCTTCGGCGGTGAGAAGCTCATTCGCAACAACCGCATTAATGTTGGGACGGCCGTTGCGGTTGAAGGCGGGCTGTTAACGGTGGTGCAGAAGAATACTGACGTTACGCCGCTGGCCCAGGTCGCTGCTGAAAATCGGGAGATGATCGGCCGTGCCCGACAGGGCAAGAGCCGGCCGGCCGACTTTGAAGGCGGCACGTTCACCATCAGCAATCTGGGGGCGTTTGATGTTGATAACTTCATTGCTATCATCAATCCGCCGAATGCGGCTATTTTGGCAATTGGATCGGCTACTCAGGTTCCGGTTGTTGTTAACGGCGAACTGGCGGTTGGCTGGCGGATGAAGGCTACGATTTCGGCCGATCATCGCGTCACCGATGGCGCCGAGGCGGCCCAATATCTACAGAAATTCAAATCTATTTTAGAAGAGCCTTTGCGTTTATTGGTAGGCTGACATTTCCGGTAATAGGTAGTTCGTAATTCGTGATGGGCCTTACAGACAAACCGTTACGAATTACGGATTACAGATAACATCTATGAGGTAGAAGTATGCACACCATTCTTGTTATAGACGATGACGAACTGGTTTCTCGAACATTGCAGCGTGCATTGAAAATGTATGACTACAATGTCATGGTGGCGAATAGTGGCACGGAAGGGCTACAACTGGCGCGGCGGCATAAGCCAGACCTTTTTGTGCTTGATGTCGTCATGCCGGGGACAGATGGCTACCAGGTTTGCCGCCAGGTCCGGGGCGACCCAATCTTAAAGGAGACACCGATCCTCTTCCTGACAGCCAAATCCAAGGATGAAGACAAGATTGAGGGATTCCGAGCCGGAGGCGACGACTACCTCTCCAAGCCTTTCAATATGGAAGAGCTGCAACTTCGTATCCGGGCAATTCTGCGGCGATCTGTAACGAGTACACAGGTGGAAAGAAGAGCAGCGCATGTGCAGGTTGGTTCGGTGCTGCTTGACACTCGCAGCTTCAAAGTGACAACCCCCAATGGCACAACGTTGTTAACGAATGTGCAGTTCGATCTGTTGTACCATTTGATGAGCAATGCAAATGAGGTGTTCACCAGCCAGCAGCTTCTGCAAGATGTTTGGGATTACCCACGAGACACCGGCAGCCCGGAATTGGTTCGAGCACATATTAAGAATCTGAGGGACAAGATAGAAACGGATCCAAAAGACCCGATCTATATACGCACCATCCAAGGACACGGATACACTTTTGCCGGATAATCATTCAGATACCCATATATTGGTGGTTGATGACGAGCCAGATATTGCTGAGTCTCTGGGTGATTTTCTGATACATAAAGAGGGCTATCAGGTTTCCAGGGTTTACAGCGGCGAGGATGCCATTATCTTCTTGCAGGAAACGGCCGATGGTACCATCAGGAGCGTTGACCTGGTTTTGCTAGATGTCATGATGCCGGGAATTTCCGGCCTGGAGGTGCTGGCCTGGATTCGAGACCACCCAACGCTCCAATTTCTTCGAGTCATTGTCCTAACGGCCGTTAGTGGTCGCCAAAAAACGGTCGAAGCCCTTTCGATTGGCGCCGATGACTATATCACCAAGCCCTATCATTACTCGGAATTGGTGGCACGGGTCAAGACTATCTTGCGATCCCGTGAACTGGAAAAACAACTTCAACACCAAAGTCACCAACTTGCGATGTTGAATCAGGTCAGCCGGGCAGTGACGGCAACCTTATCTGTTAATGATGTATTGAAAAAGGCGGCTAAAGGCGCCCATACAATTTTGGGCGTTGACTTGGTGGCAATCTTCATGACCGGTCACACCCGGAACAGGCTCCACTGCCGCGAGGTCTTCTCAACAGACGACCGTTTCTCTCCTGCTGACTATCAGCCAATCGCACTTCAAGAAGGCGTTATCGGCCGTGTTTTTTCACAACGACGAGGCGTTTTCCTAAACAAACCGGAATCCGGCGCTTCTTTTAAACCGGGTGTTGACGCGCCAAGTGGTTTCACCGTCCAGGCTTTCCTAGCCTGTCCGCTCGTCGTGCGAGGTCGGGCTGTGGGTGTAATCAGCGCCTTTAACAAACTAACCGGGCCTTTCTCGAATGTTGATCGCGACTTGTTTGTCTCGCTTTCCAGCTCCGTCAGCCGGGCTATTGAAATTGCCTGGCTGTTTCAGAGCATTGGTTCCCGGCAGCAAGAGCTTTTGGAGAGCCGCAATACCTTACAGGCCGTTATTGACGGAATTCTTCACCCAATTTATACCATCAACGGACGCTGGCAACTGGTTGCGGTCAATAAGACCAAGGCAGATGAAATGGAACGGCCGTCCGCATCATTTTCTGGTCAACTGTGTTACCAGGCGTTCTTCGGCAGGAAAGAGCCGTGCGAACACTGCCAGGCAGCTTATGATATTGCCACCCAGCAAGCGTCTCGCTGGCCGGTTCGCTATTTGGGCGACGATCACCTTCCCCGCGAATGGGATGTTTCCGCCTATCCCATCCCCGGCGCGAAAGCCAGTTCGGCCAGAGCGGTTGTTGTCTGGCAAGACAGAACTGAGGAACGGCGTCTAGAAAATTCCTTGATGCAGGCTGGAAAACTGGCGGCTATCGGCCAACTGGCGGCGGGTGTGGCCCATGAAATCAATAATCCGCTGACGGCTATTAAGGCTAATGCTCAGATGCTGAAAATGTTCATTACACCGGATGATGAGAACTATGAGTCGGTGGAGTTGATCAGTAAGGCCAGCGAACGAGCGGAAAAGGTGGTGCGCGGCCTGCTCGATTTCGCCCGCCAGTCCCAGTATGATTTTGAACTGACTGATGTCAATGAATCTATCATGCAAGCCTTAAATCTGGTTTCCTACCAGATGACGTCTAACAATGTCAATCTGAGTTTGAGTCTGAGCGAGGAACTGCCACAGGTGAAGGCAAGCTGGCAGCATCTACAAAGCGTCTGGCTGAATCTATTGATTAATGCCAGGGATGCCCTGGAGGAAAATGAGACGGAACGGAAGGTGGAAGTGATTTCGCGGTTGGACCCCAACGGCGGATACATCCAGGTTTTGGTGGAGGACAACGGACGGGGGATGACCGAAGCTGAGTTGATCCACATCTTCGAGCCGTTTTACACGACCAAAGCGCCGGGACAGGGAACGGGGCTAGGGCTGGCAACCTCTCACCGCATTATTGAGCAACACAGCGGCGAAATTAGCGTCCTTAGCGAGCGAGGAAAGGGGACAACATTTGTGATCCGCCTGCCGGCCTATCTGGATGAAGAGGATGCGGCCGTTTCGGTTGATTCAGAAGTTGTCCATTTGTGATTGTTGGATAAAGGTCTCACGCAAAGACGCAAAGAGCGCAAAGAGATAAATTTTTGGCGTTTTGTCGTGATGAATTACTGGTGAAACAATAATTATTATGCATCCTTCAGCACAGAAAGTCGTTGATGCTGCCCAGGAGCTTGGGCTTACCATTGAAGTTGCGGAATTTGAGCAAACGACGCGAACGGCCGACGAAGCAGCGGCGGCTATCGGGTGCGAGGTGGCCCAAATCGTGAAGAGCCTGTGCTTCTCGGTTAATAACGAACCTGTTATGGCGCTTGTTTCGGGGGCGAATTTGCTGGATGAACGAAAGTTGGCGGCGCTGCGGGGAGTCGGCCGAAAAAAGGTGAAACGGGCCAGGGCGGAGATGGTGAAGGAGGCGACAGGCTTTTCAATTGGCGGGGTTCCGCCGTTTGGCCATGTCTCTCCGATGCCCATTTTTATTGACCAGGATTTAACCAATTTTGAGGTTGTTTGGGCGGCTGCCGGAACCCATAATACTGTCTTTCCGATTCAATCGGCCGATCTCCTGCGGGCCAGTGGTGGCATCCTCGCCGATCTAAAGGTTGACGGTTAGATGGCGTGGATCAAGGTTATTCAGGAAGATGAGGCGGACGGCCGTCTGAAAGCCCTTTACGATAAGTATACCGATCCCTGGGGCGGGGTGGACAATATCCTCAAGATTCACAGCCTGAATGTGAAATCGCTTCAGACTCATTTTGATTTGTACGCTCATTTGATGCGGGGGCCATCGGATTTGAGCCGAATTCAGCGGGAGATGATTGCGGTTGTGGCTTCGGCCGTCAATCACTGTCATTATTGAATGAAACATCACGGGGCCGGGCTGCTCCGCCTGACGCAAGATGAATCATTGGTCGCTCAACTCCTTACGGATTGGCGAGGGGCTGATCTGAATACGGCCGATAAGGCGATGCTGGTGTATGTGGAAAAGCTGACACTTCGGCCGTGGGAGATGGTTGAGGCTGATGTGGCGGCGTTAAGAACGGCCGGGTTTCGTGATGGGGCTATTCTGGATATCAATCAGGTGACAGGGTATTATGCCTTCGTCAATCGTCTGGCGGATGGGCTGGGGGTCGAGTTGGAGGATTTTTGGGAAGCGTTTGACAGCATCCAATCACCCGCCGAGGGCAGCCAGGATTCCGAAGAATAAACAGACACCAACGATACCGAGAACCAGACCGACAACGGCCGTTGCTTTTGCCCGATTACTAAACAAGCCGACAACGCCTAAGACGACTCCAATCAAGCCTAGAAAGGCGCTGCTGGCCCCACAGACAAAGAGGGGAATGCCTGTTAGTTGGAGGGCCTGCGGGGCAGCCAGGGCGCACATACCGATGCCAAATACTAAAGCGGCCGAGGCAATGCCCAATGCAAGGCTGATATTGCCCAAGGTGTTCGATTGTTGGGGTGCTTTGTCCATGAGAAATATTTTAACACGCTCCTGGCAAAATTTGAAAATATAAGCAGTTTTGTCCTTGACAAGCATGTGGGATAGGCGTGTCCTTGACAAGGTTAACGAGCGTTAACTAAGTTACGCTAATAATCAAGGAGAATCAATGGCAGACCGCGTCAATCGGCGCTAGCAGATCGTCGAAGCAGCTAAAGACCTGTTTACATTTCCCAGGTAGCGTCTCCGTGAAAGTCGCCGTGATCTTTGTTGACGAAGGCTTCGATGGCAGCCCGTTTGTCGCCCAGGCGAAAGAAGGGACCGTGTCCGGGGTAGCAAACGGCGTCATCGGGCCAAGTTAAGACGACTTCGCGGAGGGTGTTGAGGGTGGTTTTGAACTCTTCGGCCGACCAGGTTCGGCCGGGGCCACCTTCAAAGATGGTGTCGCCAACGATGATGCGGTTGTCGTCCTCAATGGCGAAGCAAATCTGATCTTGAACGTGGCCGGGAGTATGGTAAACATGGAGGGTGTGATTGCCCACCTGAACGGTATCCCCGGTTGTTAATTCGCGGTCTTTTTCGAGCGATATATCGCCGACGTGGGGGCCGGGGTGGGCCATGACGGGGACATTGAGGCGGCGGCGCATCTCGTCGAGTTCGTTGATATGATCGAAGTGGGTGTGGGTCAGGAGGATGGCAATGGGGGTACTGCCTTCTAACATTCCTTCTAATGTATCGGGGGCTGCGCCAGGATCGAAGAGAACGCTTTGCCCGGTTTCTGGGCATATGAGGGCGTAGGTGTTCATGGGCCAGGGGCCAACGGATTCCATTTTTAAGATTAGTTTATCGGCCATTTTTCCTTCTCCAAAGCAATTGAACGGTAAGTGTTGGCGTTTATAGCTAAATATCGGGGATGGGGCAACTGTGTTATGTTGGTGCAACTTCGGCCGTTTCTTTGCGTAGTATATAATAGAGATTATAAAAATTTCGCAGCTTCTGATTTCTGAGGATGTCAGGCGAGCTGCTTCAACAGATTTACGAGGTAAACAACAATGGCGGAAAATGTTATGTCAATAAAAAGCGGCCGACCTGTACGGGAAGTTCCCTTTCTCATCCGCGTGCTTTGGTTCTTTTTTGTTGGTTGGGAATTAACCGGGGTCTGGATTCTGATCGCCTGGGTTTTGAATGCAACGATCATCGGCCTGCCTTTGGGATTGTGGATGATTGATCGGGTTCCCCAGGTCTTGACGCTGAAATCCCGTTCGGGAACGTGGCTGGTCAATAAAAAGAATGGCTTTGCCCAATTCTTGCCCAAGCGGCAGCCCTCTATCGTGGTTCGAGCGATTTACTTTGTGTTGTTTGGCTGGTGGTTTAGCCTCCTGTGGGCGGGCCTAGCCTGGGCTTTGTGCGCGACCGTTATTGGCCTGCCGTTCGGGGTGATGATGCTGAATATGCTCCCGACTGTGACGACTTTGCATCAAAATTAATTGTCAACAAATAAGTAAAAGCCCTACGCTGGCTTGGTGAGACACCGGCCAGAGCAGGTAGGATTTAAAATGAGTGATCCGGAAACTAATAATTCAAAAATTGGTTATTTCCTGGCTTTAGGCGCAGGTCTAGGGGTAGCATTTGGAGCTATGGTTGGGGCGGTGATAGGTGAGGTTGGTATTGCTGTCGCTTTGGGCGTGCCAATTGGGGCCGGTATTGGTCTGGCAATTGGCGTTGCCTTGTCCGGTGAAACGGACGCTAACGAATAACGCATAGGAGATAAAAATGAACGATTCAAAGGCAAAGATTTCAAGACAACGGCTAAGTCTAGGAGCCGGTGTTGCTCTGGGTATTGCCCTTGGGGCAGCTATGGGCAACGTTGCAATTGGATTAGTCGTTGGTTTGGTGGTGGGCGCTGCTGCCGGGCAGGTGGCTGACATTGCCCAACGTAATAAGGAAGACGCTGAAAAATAGCGCGAGGAAAAATTTAGATACAATTCGGAGCACGGCCGTCAGGGAACTTATCCTTGATGACCGTGCTTTTGGTTTTATGAAAGGGCGGCCCAGACTTCGAGTTTGGTACGCATCCGGCGGATGACTTCGTTGGTAAATTCGTCGGTTTGGGCGGAGCCGCTGAGATCGGCCGTGCGAATACCATCGTAGACTGCTTCCAGGGTACTTTCGTAAATGGCACGGCTAACCTGGTCGGCCTTCTTGTTACCCATATGGGCCAGTAATCCGGCGGCGGCCAGGATCATGGCCATCGGGTTGGCAACGTTGCGTCCTTCCAGGGTTGGGGCGGTTCCGTGCGGGGCTTCGGCCATGACACAATCTACATAGCCGTTCTCATCAACAGAGATGACCATTGATTCCGACCCGGCGATGGAGCCAAACATCTGCAAGACCATATCAGACAGCAGATCACCATCTCGATTGAGGCTGGGAATGACCAGGGCATCGCCGGTTGTTGCCAGGAGCAGGGCGAAGGTGGCGTCAATCAATTGGGGTTCGTAACGCACGTCGGGGTAGCGTTTTGAAACAGCATCTAACTCTTCTTTGAACATCCCTTCGTAGATGGGGCTGACGGTGAATTTGGGGCCGCCGAATACTTTGGCCCCAGCTTTGCGGGCGTGTTGAAAGGCATATTCGGCGACAGCCCGGCAAACACGACGAGTGATTTTTTCGGTGCGATAGGCCACTTCTTCCAGTTCGCCGTTTTCCCCTTCCCGCCATTCTTTCGCGCCGTAAGCGTCTTCAATCGCCATCCGCACGACACTGATAGGGGCATAGACACCGGCAATCGGCCGAACGCCGGGAATTCGTCGGCCGGTTCGCAAAATCACTTCGGCGTTCATTTCTTCCCGCAGAATCCGGTTGGGGCTACCAACGTCATTTTTGTCGGGGGGGGTGATGGTAGCGGCTTTGAGGCCAAGACCGTGCCAGCGTATCGCGTCGGCAGCATCATAAACGACCCGGTTTTTGGTTGCCCGACGGTTCTCCAGGCTCAAGTCGAAATGTTGGAAATTGAGGTCTAGTTTGGTTACGGTCGGGTCTAAAACTCGCAGCGCTTCTACCAGCAATTCCTGGCCTGTCTGGTCTCCATCCAGTACGACGATTGTGTTGTCCATGTGTCTCTCCGGTAATTGGGTGATTGGTAATTAGGTAATTGGTGATTGGGTATTTTTTCCTTGGTTTTGGTTGGGATGATGTTGTATCGGTTTTTGAGGTGAGATGCAAGCGCAATAGAACTAGGTGGCTCGGCGTAGAAGGGTGATGTATTTGGGGATGACGACCGTGTAGACCCAGTACCAAAACGGCCGTGCCGGGTAGTCCCAGGCGCCGATGTGGCGGACGACCTGGCCTTGAAAGCCGGATTTGAAGCGCCAGACACCCCATAGCGGATCATCTTCGACAAATTCATCGGGGGCACCCCAAAAGTCGTAAATGGTGCAGCCCTGTTCCTGCGCCCAGCGAATGGCTTCCCATTGGAGCAGGTAGTTGGGCATCCGCTGCCGTTCATTTTCAGTGGATGCGCCGTACATATAGATGGCACGAGGGCCAGAGCGAACGATGATGACAGCGCCGAGCGGGGTTCCTTCGTATTCGGCCAGGAGGGGTTGGGCCATTCCAGCATCGTAGAAGTTCTGCCAGGCGTCGAGGTAGTATTCGGTGGGGCGAACGGTGAAATCGTCGCGGTCGGCCGTTTCCATGTACATACTGGCAATGGTGGGAAAGTCGGCCGGGGTTCCGCGACGGATGACGACATCTTTGCGACCGGCGAGGCGGATATTGTAGCGGGTCTTGGATTTCATGGCGGCTAACAGGTCGTCGGACGGCCGTTCGAGGTCTAGCTCGACGGTGTTGCGAAACTGTATCTGGTCGTCGGAGAAGCGCCAGCCGCGATGCTGGAGTTCTTCGATGAATTTACGGCCGATGGGAGAACGGCGTTCGTCTTCGTCCAGCCCCCAGCTAAAAACAACGTCGGGGTCTATTTTGACGAAGATGGCTTTTTCTCGCCGAGCGAGTTGTTCGAGCTGCGCTAAAACGACACGGCGCAGGGCGGGATCGTTGTAGTTGAGCAGCGGCCCTTTGGGGACGTATAGGATGGAAAAGGGGAGTTGGGGTACTTTGCGTTTTAGGACCATTGCGGCTGCTAATGGGGGCTTCTGACCGGGCTGCTGGCCGAGGTCGAGCAGGAGGGGGATGGCGGACCAGCCCCAGCGGGACTTAAATTGGCCCCACTGCCAGCTTTGCAGGGGATGGGGGTTGGGCAGCGTCATTATGGCATCGTGCCAGGATTCGGCCGAGTCTTCGAGACGGAAGACGGATTTTTCAATTAAGGTTGGTGAGATTGGTTGCATATGTGGGTAATTGGCTCACCTGCGGTGAGCTTGGTGATTGGGTAATTGGTAATTGGGTAATTGGTAATTGGTGATTGGTGATTGGCTCACCTGCGGTGGGCTTGGTAATTGGGTAATTGGTAATTGGTGATTGGCTCACCTGCGGTGGGCTTGGTAATTGGCTCACCTGTGGTGAGCTTGGTAATTGGTAATTGGCTCGTCTGCGGTGAGCTTGGGAATTGCATAGGCTTTTTTGGCAGCTGAGTGGGGGACGGTAAGGGTTGGTTTGTATTGGGGGGTTTGGGGGGAGGTTATGATTTGCCATTTGTTTTTAGTGTTTTTAGCCAATTCAGGGCTGCTGCCTGACCGGGGGTTGGGTAGTTGAAGTTGAGGGCGGCGGCCGTTTCTGATGCCAGTCGGTGGTAAAGGGCCAGGGTGGCCTGGAAGGCGCGGCGGAGGTCGGCCGTTTCGTAGGCGGCGAAGGTGGATGGTAGGGCCGTTGTTACCATCGGGTCGGCCCACTCGGAGAGATAACGGCCGTTGTACCAGGTGTCGTGTTCCAGACCGTATTTTGCCCTGGTGTGCCATTCTATCATGGTTAGCAATTTTTGTTTATGCACGGTGTCACAAACCCACTTTGCCCGCCAGGTATCGCCGCCTCGCTCGATGAATCTCGCAGCACGGGCGGCCTCCAGCAGAAAGTTGTCGTTGGTCTGTTTGAATTGTTCGGCCGTTGGGTGAGACGGCCGATTGTTTTCAGTATAAACCCAGTTAATTTGGCCTTTTGAAGCTGTTTTATCTAGCAAGACTTCAAAACCGCGAGACAGGACACCTTGATATGGCATGGCGGTCATGACTTCTTGAAGGGTTTGCTCTGGTTGTATTTTATGAAAGGTGCAGTCAACTTTATAGCCTCCTTCGTAGAGTATCATCCATTCTGGATCGTCGGCACCGGTGAAGCTGTAGTCGGGAACCCAGATGGGGGCGAGGGTTTCCATCCATTCAGGCATTGTTTTGACTGATTCCGGTTCCGGGGTAAAGAGAATGTAGTCGAGATCGGAATGGACGTCTATCCGTTGATCTTTCCGGGCGCGGGAGCCAACGAGGATAATGGCCCGAATGGCCTCTGATTCCTGGCAGGCAGCTATTATTTTTGTTTGTAACTCGTTGTAAGTAGTCATATTTTAATATAGAGAATAGCCACGAATTATCACGGATTATCACGAATTTTTTGGGGTTGGTTTTTGTTTCGCTTTAGTTATGTCAAGTCCTTTGGTTTTACTGAATGAACTAAGGATAGTTTTAGAATGTGGCGGCTGTTGGGGTGGAGGCAGGCGCGTTGGTCTATGAGATGACCGGCAATCCATAGGAGGTGGGAGGAGGAGGCGACGATGGGCCAGCGCGGCCGTAATTGGGCCGGAATCTTGCGGTCGATCATGGTTTCTTTGACGCTTTTGGTGTGGCCGTTCATGCCCAGGGGTTGGAATCGTTCCCCAGGCAGGCGGGGCCGAACGACGAGGGAATCGGTTTCGCCAATGTCGAGATAGACTGTCCAGGGGTTGTCTTGGGTGTCTGGCTGCGGGGGAACGTCTTCTGCTGCCCAATCACCGGTGAGAAGCCAGCCATTTGCCAGGGGCAGTTGGCCGGGGATGGGCAGGGGCTGTGGTTTATCGGACAGGAGTTGGGGCAGCTGCGGCGGGGGGAGTTGGGCGTTGGCCGATCTCACCAGCAGTGAGGTGTATCCGACGGATAAGGTTATCTCTCCCGGCAGGACTGCTTCGGTTCCGACCAGGCCTTGCTCGGCGACATGGCGGGCCTGTTCGATGGTTTGAAAGCCGACATCTCGTAGGGTCGGCCGTAATTGGGCTACTGCTGTGCGTAGGGCGCTGCGGCGCAAAGAGAGGGGAAGCTGCTGCCAGTCAGCGAGTGAGAGGCGCACCCACCCTACCCCGGTTTCGAGGCAAATGTTGTTCCAGGCTTCGGCCGTTTGTTGTTGCAGCCAGTCGTAGTCGGCGGCGGTAACGGCCGTCATGGCCTGGAGACGCGCCCGAATTTGAGGATTGTAGGTTTCCAAGAAGGGTAACAGTTCATGGCGCAGCCGGTTTCTAAAAAAGGTGGTGTCGGTATTGGATTCGTCCAGGATAGGCTCTAATTGGTGGCGTTCGCAGTAGGCTTCGATTTGCTCCCGGCTGGTGTTGAGAAGAGGGCGCACGACCCACCTGCCGGGATGGCCTGCTAATGGGCTGAACGGCCGAATGCCGCGCAGTCCGGCCGAGCCACTGCCACGCAGCAGGTGCATCAGGACGGTTTCGACCTGATCGTCGGCGTGATGGCCGGTGAAGATGTAGCGGGCGTTAAATTCGGCGGCGACTTCGGCGAAGAAGCGGTAGCGGGCCTGCCGTCCGGCTTCTTCCAGGGATAGAGATTCTTGTTGGGACAGTGCCTCCACATCAATTTGGTTCATGCGGCAGGTGATGCCCCATTCGGCCGCAATCCGGCAGACTTGTTGGGCTTCTCTGGCTGATGTGGGACGGAGTTGGTGGTCTAAATGGGCGGCGATGATGTTTTCAGCGGGGTGGAGGCTGCGTTGGGCCAGGAGATGGAGCAGGGTTAATGAATCGGGGCCACCGGAAACGGCCGTGACAATTTTATCGGTCGGAGATAAAGAGAAATCGTCATGCTCGGCCTGAAGTTGAGCCAGAAATGTTTGTACATCATGCGGTAAGGACATCTTTCAATCAATAAAAAAAGCCCGTTATAAGCGGGCTATTGGATAGGGCGGGTGGGAGTCGAACCCACATGGATTTCTCCGGCGGATTTTAAGTCCGCTGCGTCTGCCATTTCGCCACCGCCCCATTAAAAAGAAAGTTTGGTATCAAGTTATCATTAAATTGGTTCAATGTGCAAGATTGAACCAATTACCACAATTATAGAGTGCTTGCTTATTGTACCCGCGAATAGAATGGCTAACAAGCGGCAAAATCTTGTTCCTTAACAAAAGAAAAGCAATCTTTTTCTCCTGAACCTATGACTTAAAGGGGGTTTGACTTGCTATTTACCTATAGGTATAATGCGAAAATCGAAGGTATTCCAACATTAACCTTAGCCACAAACTTATCTTAAAAATTTGGGTGCAGGAAAAACAATTATGGCCCTGAAAGGCAACCTGCGTGATTTTTCTACAACACAATTATTGAATCTTATTAGCCTGGCTCGCAAGACGGGAACCCTTACAATTGAGGGGGAAGATGTGGCACAGATGTCCTTCCGAGAAGGAAAACTTATCTATGCCACGATGGGGAATAACAGTAACAGCCTGGCTTATATTCTACAAAAATCAGGGAAATTATCGGCCGAACAAGGCAAATTCATCCAGACACGCGCTCAGGGAACAGGAGACAAGCAGCTAGGCCACCTGTTGATTCAGGCTGGCTATGTTACCCAAAGCGACATCATTCAGAGTGTGCGCCAGCACGTGTTGGAGATTGTCTACAAGCTGTTCACCTGGGCAGAAGGGTTGTTTCGCTTTGACGCCAACCGGATCCCTTCCGCTGATCGCATTACCGTTCCCATTGATTTAGAGAGCGTTATCATGGAGGGAAGCCGCCGTCTAAAAGAATGGGAAAAATTACAAGAAGAGCTGCCAAACCTCGACATTTCGCTCCGTTTCACAGATCGGCCGGATGCACGGCTGCGTAACATTAACCTGACTGTGGAAGAATGGCGGGTGGTCTCTTTTATCAATCCTCGAAATTCGATAAGGCAAATTGCAGAAGCCAATAATCTGAGTGAATTCCAGATACGACGAATCGTTTACGGAATGTTACAAGCCGGTTTGGTTCAGGAGGTGCGTCCTTCAAAACCGGTTCAGGTGTCTGCTCCTGAACCACGAGGCGGCCGCAGAAAGCCACAGCAAATTGTTGAGCAGCCACCGCGTGTCAAGCGTTCCGTCGTTACACGGCTTATTGATCGGATTAAGGGTCTATAGTTGCTGAAAGAATTTTGATTCAATAACCGGTAATGGCCGAATTCAGGGCCGAACTCGACTCTCGACTCGCTGGATACCGGTGTCATATTAGACACTTCCCACACAACCCACAACGGCAGGAGTTATATGCAAGCAGTAAAAATGGTTGTTACCGGCCCGTTTTCGGCAGGCAAAACAGAATTTATTAGCGCGATCAGCGAAATTGATGTTGTTTCGACTGAGCGCAAAATTACCAGCACTTCCGAATCGGCCGTTAAAGGGGCGACAACCGTGGCAATGGATTTCGGCCGAATCACGGTGGATGAAGACCTGGTTCTTTATCTCTTCGGCACACCGGGCCAGCGCCGCTTCGATTTTATGTGGGAAATCTTATCTGAAGGCATGTTGGGGTTCATTGTGTTGGTAGACAGTACCAAACCGGAGACGTTCCGAGAAGCTAAACGGATTTTGGAAACGTTTGAAAGTTATGCCTCGACGCCCTATGTTGTCGCGGCTAATAAGCAGGACCATGAGGATGCCTGGGATCCAAATGATATGCGTATCATCCTTCAGCTTAATTCAATGGTAAAGGTTCTACCTTGTGTTGCCCTTGATAAAGAAAGCGTCAAGACTGTTCTCCTGGAGTTACTCTACTCAATTTTAGACCAATTAGACGAGTCAGAGGTCTAACTAATCCTTCTGATAAATTGGCCCCTGCATTATTATTCACTTGCTTTTCACAGCGAATCGCCAGGGGCAATGTTACTATCTCTTCAAACAGGAGACGGTTAAGGCCATGTGTTGAGGCACTTGTGAGTTCTATCGTTACTGAGCAAGGAATCCTACATTACGAATCTATCGGTCGTGGACAACCAATTATTTTGCTTCATGGCTGGATAAATTCTTGGGATGTCTGGCGTGATTCGATGATTGCCCTTGCCGGTGAAGATAAAAGCTACCGGGTCTATGCACTGGATTTTTGGGGGTTTGGAGATTCGGCGAAAGGGAATGGAACGGCCGTTGAGTCGGGTGAGCCATATCAGATTTCCAGCTACGTGGAGATGGTTCACCAGTTTATGGACACATTGGGGATTCTCAGCGCCCCGGTGGCCGGACATTCTATGGGTGGAACTGTCGCGCTCCAATTGGCTTTGGCTTATCCTGACCGCATCAAGAAAGTGGCCGTCGTTGGCTCTCCTATTATTGGCTCTTCCATGAATCCGTTTCTAAAGCTGGCCGGGTACGGTTGGATTGCGACCCTCGTTTGGCGTTATCCTTTTATGTTGTCAACGATTATGCGGATCTTGCTGGCCGGAGATTCAAAGAAAGTTCGCCAGATGATTTTCCGTGATGTTCAAAGAACGAGCATCGAATCTTTTTTCCGCAGTATCGGCGATCTGCGCGACACCGATTTACGGAGTGAGCTTGACCACCTGCACCTGCCTGCACTTGGTATTTATGGCAGGAAAGATAATATTGTTTCCCCTTCCAATGCTGATTTGTTAGCCAAAGGCACTGAAAACGCCCAGGTGACTATGATGGAATTTTCCCGTCATTTCCCAATGACGGATGAACCGGAAAAATTTGTGAATACCCTGACACAATTTTTAAGTTCAAACAACCATCATGAGAACTAAATCGGTGTTTGTTAGCCCAGGCTAATTAGCCCAGGCTAATAGCAATACATTGAACCATGCGCCGGATTATTCTTCAGGAACCCCACTTCATCCATCCTTTCAATGAACCTGCTCGCGATCTACGGGTTCAAAATGTCCCTCTGTGGCTCTGGCAGCGCGACACTCTCAGCCCTTATGTGTCCGAAGAAAGGGAGTATCCAAACTGGAAATTTGCCCAGAAGGAGATTGGCGACGACTCGACCGAAACGCTGGTCCACCGCGATAATCTATTTTTCAATGCTGCCTTGATCAAGGAGTTCATTGACCGGGCCAGAGCCGGGCGCAAGCCGGTTCGGATTGCCTTTCGAAAGGATGACCCCGCTATTGTTGAGCATGTTCAGCCGCTGACCCGTTCTTTCTTTAAGCAAGGGGATATTTTACTGGCAGATATGTGGTATTTGCCGAAAGGGGTTTCGCAAAGTGTTATTGCTCAACCGCTGATCATAGAAACTGAATCCCGCGAAGTTGGCTATTATCATGTGCCGCCTTATATGGCTTCTGAGACGGGGGACCTGGTTTACCAACTCCCTCGCAAAGCATTCGTCTCCCTGGAGAGCTGGGTGCATTTGTTTGTCATAGACATTCTGTTTGGGGCTTTTGCGCGGGGAAAGGATGTCGAAGACCGGGTGGAAAGTGACTGGCGCTACCAGCTTAAGGTATTGGCCAGGGCTGTTTTAGAGCAAAAACGGGTTTTGGATTGTTCTGAGATGGTCAAAATCGGCCAAAATGTCAATATTGACCCGTCGGCCATTATTCATGGCCCGACCACTATTGGCAACAATGTCACCATTGGCCCTGGCGCGGTTATTGACAACTGTGTCATTGGCAACAATGTCAACATCTCTCAGGGCTGTGAGTTGATGTTGAGTGTGGTTAGCGATGGTTGTTTCCTTCCTTTTCGAGCTGCCTTGTTTATGACGACGATGATGGAAAACACGATGGTTGCGCAAAATACCTGCTTGCAACTTTGCGTGATCGGCCGTGATACCTTTATTGGCGCGGGGACGACCTTCACCGACTTTAATGTCCTTCCTGCCCCGCTTCGAGCTTTTGGCCCGCACGGGCTTGAAGAAACGCATATGTTTGTTCTGGGTGGCTGTGTGGGCCATCACTGCCGTTTAAGCTCTGGTCTGGTTATTTACCCGGCCCGGACGATTGAGTCTGATGTTGTGATGCTGGCATCGGAAGACAAGAAGTATATCAAGCGAGATGTGTGTTACGAGGACAGCGACCACTACGCGCTTAATCTCAAATATCCTTACCCCAGGCTGTATCCCCGACAGGAACGGCAGGGGGAGCAACTGTGATCGAAAAATCAGCAAATAAGCGCACCTTTGCTTTCATCATCCATCCTATTGACCCTAAACGAGACGTCGGACGAAAATTCCCGGTTCTGGGAAAGTTACCGGTCTGGCTTATCAACTTTCTATCTCTCTTTTTCCCCCCTGTTTATATTTCCCAGATAGAGGGAATTCGGTCGAAAGAAACGGCCGAGGAGGTGACGGGCTGGTTTGTGGCCTGTCCGCTGACTCCCCAACGGATGATGAGCCTGCCGCCTGCCATCGTTTATAAGAAGATTATCCAAACCGGAAAACTGGCTGAACGGCTGGGTGCTCAGATTTTAGGACTGGGGGCGTTCACTTCTGTTGTGGGTGATGGCGGTATTACCGTTGCCCGGAATTTGGACATTCCTGTGACGACCGGCGACAGTTATACCATTGCCGTTGCGGTCAAAGCGATTAGAGAAGCGGCGGCTCGGATGGGGATTCCTATTCAACAAAGCACGACGGCCGTTGTGGGAGCGACCGGATCAATTGGCTCCTTATGTGCTGAACTGCTGGCCGATCAGGTTAAAGAGATGTTGTTGATCGGCCGAAACCCGGAGAAGCTGCAACCGGTTAAACAGCGCATTGAAGCGGCCGGCTGTCCCTCCGTACAAACAAGTACGAATATGAGTGACCTGACCAGGGCGCACCTGATTATTACTGTCACGAGCGCTATTGAATCGGTTATTGAACCAAAGCATCTGCGGCGAGGGGCTGTTGTTTGTGATGTTGCCCGACCGCGAGATGTTTCTCGCAAGGTTGCCGAGGAGCGGAATGATGTCCTGGTTATTGAAGGTGGAATGGTGGAGGTTCCTGGGCCGGTCGATTTTGGCTTCAACTTTGGCTTTCCACCTAAAATGGCATACGCTTGCATGGCAGAAACGATTGCTCTGGCCCTTGAGGGACGCTTTGAATCCTTCACACTAGGAAAGATTATCCAATTGTCACAAGTCCAGACCATTGATAGAATTGCAACCAGACATGGTTTTCAGCTTGGCGGTTTTCGCAGCTTTGAACGGGCGATCACAGAAAACGAAATTGAATCTATTAAAGCCCATTCTCAGCATTTCCGGCCCGCAGCGAACGCAGCCAGGTAATATGCGTACCGTAACTGTATAAACAGAGGTTTAATGAGCTTCAGGCTCGTTGAGCTTTTAGAGAGGCTAACAATCCAAACATTTTACAATCCATAAGGAAAGTGGCTTATGAGTAACGGCCGAATCTTAGTAGTAGAAGACGATTTTGACATTTCGAACATGCTTCGAATCTATTTCTCCGGGCAGGGATACAGTGTAGAGGTCGCTGCGCGGGGGAGTGATGCCCTGGCACTAACACGAAAGCAATCACCTGACCTCATTGTGCTGGACATTATGCTGCCCGATATGGACGGCTATGCTGTTTGTCGAGAGCTGCGTACCACAACGCGCACCAGTCACATCCCGATTATCTTCCTGACCCAACGGGATGAACGGAGTGACCGGATTGCCGGACTGGAATTGGGGGCGGACGATTACATCACCAAACCTTTTGACATTGAGGAGTTAAAGCTCCGCGTCCGGACCGCAATTCGCTCCTACCAGCGCTTAAATATGACCGATCCGAGGACGGGTCTGCCGAGCAGCCGCCTGATTGAGGACCAACTGCGGGAGTTGATGCGTGCGCAAAACTGGTCTTACATAGAGGTTGGCATTGAAAACATCAGTTCATTCAATGATGCGTATGGTTTTGTCGCAGCCGATGAAGTGCTCCGATTCACAGCGTTGTTGATGAATGAGGTGGTGGACGAGTATGGAACGGCTGATGATTTTCTGGGGCATACTGGCGGCACCGCCTTTGTTATTATTACCTTTAGTAGAGATGTACCGAAAATCACTACGGCTCTAGAAAAACAGTTTGATGAGGGTATTCTGACACATTACAACTTTATGGACCGGGAACAAGGAGGTATCCGACAGGCAGACGGCTCGATTTCTCCGGTGATGCATCTCTCTATTGGGGTTGTATCCAGTAACACACAACAATTTTCTGACATTCGTGAAATCACGGAAACGGCCGCTGAAATGCGCCGCCGTGATGCAGAAAGCAAACTAGAACAACAAAGTAATTAACACGAATCTGACCACGCAGGGCAGAAGAATTGCTTCTTCACAAACTGCCTCTCATATAATGACCCAAGAACTGACGACCTCAACGACCACTCACATCCTCAATCAGTTAAAGGAGGGGGTTATTGTGGTCGAGGGTGATGGCACTATTCAATATTTGAATCAAAGTGCTCTGGCTCTCCTTGAGCTAGAGCGGGAGCCAACCACGCTTTATGAAGCTGTCGCCCCTTATGAATCCTGGCAAGAACTGCTCCAAAGCGATGGGCCTTCTTACCTTTATACAGATTCTGGGCGGATTGAGGTTCGAGCTTCTGCTATTGAGTGGGATGGAAAGGATGCCACGCAGCTTCTTCTCTCCTCCACCGGAACGGCCGATTTGGATATTTCCGACTCTACCCGTCTCCGGGACCAACTGGATTCATTAAATCGGATCAGTTTGCGGCTTGGCTCTACGCTGCGCCTGTCGGATGTTTTGAAAGCGGTTGTTGATGAGGCATTGAGTAATACGAATGCTGATGGGGGCGTGATCGGCCTTTGTGATCCGGCCGGTATCAGCCTGACCCCGCGTTTCTCCAGGGGTGAGATTGCCGGAAGTGATGTTACTGCCAGCTTTGAGAAGCAAGTTCTTCAGGAAAAAGAGCGGCTGGTTAGGCGTAATCTGCCTTTGACGGCTCAAAATAAAATCTGCTCGTTCCTCATTTTTCCCATTTTGTATGAAGGCCATTCGGCGGGGTTAATCAGTCTGTACAGCCTCAGAAATGATTGCTTTGATTTGCAGACTCAATCTTACGTTGAGGCTTTAGCCAACCATGCTGCCATTGCGATTGGCAATGCTCAACGATTTGAGGAGCTAAATAACCGCAGCAGCGAGCTACATGCTCATGCCCAACAAATTGAACAGTTCGTGGAGTCAAGCCGTGTCCTTCATGGGGATCGGCCGTTGTCGG
Organism: Promineifilaceae bacterium (SeqCode); assembly: GCA_049281335.1. GTDB lineage: Bacteria > Chloroflexota > Anaerolineae > Promineifilales > Promineifilaceae > JAKEFB01. Next base: position 10,397 of record JBAPRX010000198.1, on the reverse strand, counting down.
AAATTTATGAAGACCTGGTGTATGCCATTCAAGAGGGGATGGGGTTTCAAATCGTGGTGCTGAACCTGATTGAAGTGGATCAACAGCCCCCCACCCTGCAAATTGTTTCGGCCGCCGGGCTGCCGTTGGAGCGTTTGAATGAAGTCCTGGGAACCAGCCAACCCTGGGATATTGTGGCGAGTTTGCTCCGTCCTGAGTTTGCATTGGGGGCTGCTTATTTTATCCCAGCGGAAAAAGCGGCCGCTTATGCTGACGTGGAGACGTACCTGTTTTCGGATGTTTATGTTCAACCAACGGCCAGTGACTCTCTCTATCACGTTACTTTTGTTGAGATGTCCGACGTCTTAAACGTTCGGAAAGGGCCGGGAGTTCAAAATCCAATTGTGGGAACCCTGGCCTATAATGCCACTGAGGTTCGGGTGACGGGACCGGAGGAGTATGTTGATGACAGTCCCTGGGTTCCCATTCAGCACGGCGACCTTAGCGGCTGGGTGAATAAACGATATTTGAAAGCAGATTCGGATCAGGTGGCTCCTGATTGGAATGAAGAGGACTTGTTTATCATTCCACTGATGGGATCGGAAGGCAACCCAATTGGGTTAATTAGCCTGGACAGCCCCAATAACGGCCGTCGTCCTGACCTTGATTCGGTCAAAGTGCTTGAGATTTTTGCCAACCAGACGACAACGGCTATTGAAAATACTCGCTTATTTCATAACACTCAGGAATTTGCGGAACTGCTCCAACAACTGCACAGAGTTTCTCAAGAGATCATTCGGGAACAGGATTTTGATACCCAGCTTGAACTGATCATCAAGGGGCTGCAATCTTCTGGTTGGGGCCGTGTTTCGCTGACCATTCGAGACAAGGATTTACGCCCCACAAAACTTGTTACGGTGGGTCTGACGCAAGCGGAAGAGGATTTCCTCCGAGATAATATGCTGCCGCCTGAAAAGTGGCGGGAACGACTGACTGAACAGGCTTATCGAAAATACCAGTATGGGTCGGCCTATTTCTTGCCGGCCGACGATCCCTGGGTTCAGGAAAAAATCGGGGTGGTTTTGCCAGACAGAAGCCTTGCTCAAGGTGATCCTGATGCCTGGCATCCGAACGATTTGCTGTTTTTGCCGTTGTATGACCGGCAGCAGAATGTCATGGCATTGATCAGCCTTGATGAGCCGCCAAACGGAAAACGGCCGACTCCCCGAACGCTGCAAATGGTTGAACTCTATGTCCAGGTGGCAACGCCGGTTATTGAAAACGCCCTGCTCTACCAGGAAACACAACGACAGTTAACGGAATTAAAAACGGTTAACGAAGTTAGCCAGGCAATCTCGACGATTCTGGATTTGCATGTCTTACTGCAACGAATTGGGAACTCCCTTTCGGCTACTTACACGGTTGATAGCTACTATATTTCTCTCTATAACTCGGAAGATGACACTTTATCCTTCCCGCTTCTGGTCGATCACAATACACCTGTTGCATCTGCTGAGGTTCCGGCCAATCAGGGGCCGACAAACCATATTTTCCGAAGTGGAAAACCTTTGCTTATTCGTCGCAAATCGGACTGGGAAGTTCTTGACTATCAGGTATATGGAGAATTATCCGAGTCGTACCTGGGTGTCCCTATGCGAAGCGGCGATCAGGTCATTGGGGTTCTGGCAATTCAAAATTACCAGAAAGCCAACGCCTTCACCCAACAGGATATTAACACGCTGACGACTATTGCTTCGCAGGCAGCAGTCGCTGTTGAAAACGCGCGTCTGGTTGAGGAGACATTATCCCGCAGTCAAGCGCTGCGAACTCTCAACGAAGAGTTGGACGAGCGCGTGGCGAAACGCACCCTGGCGTTAGGTCAGGAACGGGACCGGGTTCAATATTTACTGCGGGCAACGACTGAGCTGACGGCCAGCCTGGATGAGGATCGGGTTTTGAGCCGGGCATTAGAGTTGGTGAATGAGGTCGTACATGCTACCCAGGGTGGCATCCTGCTGGTGAACCCGGAAGAAGGCACTTTGGCTTATCGGGCGGCTTTTGACAATGGCACGGCTTCAATCCTGAAACAAAGCCTGAGTTCCTCCATGAAGTTTAATGAGGAGCTGGTAAGGTGGTTAATTCGGAATCAAAAATCAGTTATTATTGATGATATTTTGGAAGATGAACGGTGGAGGGGGCAATCCAATAACCCGGACCATCGTTCTGTGCTGGCAGTTCCCTTGATTTCTAGTGAAGAGGTGATCGGGGTTCTAATGCTTTTCCATAAGGAGCCAAATGCTTTTACGGATGAACAGTTGGGTCTGGTGGAAGCGGCCGCTTTCCAGGTTGCCAGCGCTATTAACAATGCCCAACTATATTTGTTGATTCGAGATCAGGCGGAACGGCTGGGCAAAATGCTGCGCGAGGAACAGATTGAAGCAGCCAAGATGCAGGCTATGTTGGAAAGTATCGCTGACGGTGTGCTGGTGACAGATGCCGGCGGCCAGGTCATTTTGGCAAACAGACCTGCCAGCCTGATTCTTGACATTCCCCGCAGGCAGCTTGTTGGGAAAACGTTAAACGAGTTGCTAGGACTTTACAGCTCTACCGGAGAATCGTGGATACAGACGATTGAAGCGTGGAGCAAGAATATGTCCATGCCTTCTGAACATGCTTACCTGGCGGATCGGCTGGTGATTGAGGATCTGATCGTTAGTGTTCAGCTTTCCCCAGTGTTTGCAAACCGTCAATTTTTTGGCACGGTTTCAATTTTCCGAGACATCACCCAGGAGGTTGTGGTTGACCGGATGAAGAGCGAATTTGTCTCAACTGTTTCGCATGAGCTTCGGACGCCAATGACTTCGATTAAGGGGTATGCGGATTTGATTCTGATGGGCGCAGCCGGGCCGATGTCTGACCCTCAAGTCCGTTATATGCAGGTGATTAAAAGCAATGCTGACCGGCTGAGTATGCTGGTGAATGATTTATTGGATATTTCGAGAATTGAAACGGGTAAGACTGAGCTTGATTTACGGCCGTTGGATGTGCCACAGATTGTCCAGCAGGTCGTTGAAGGCCATCTTCGTGGCCGGATTGAACATGAAGAAAAGCCAATGGAAGTTCATACCAAAATTGCGCCTTCCCTGCCGCTGGTCAATGCCGACCATGCCAGAGTGACTCAGGTCTTAACCAATCTGCTGGACAATGCGTTCCATTACACATCGCCAAACGGCCGAATTGAGGTCAATGTTCGAGCAAACGGCGAGTTCGTTTATATTAGTATCTCTGATACCGGCATTGGTATTAGCAAGGAAAATCAGAAAAAGATTTTTGACCGGTTTTTCCGGGCGGAAGATTCGGAAGTTCAAAAAATTGCGGGAACGGGCCTTGGACTATCGATTGTTCAAAGTCTTATTGAAATGCACGGCGGGACTATTGAGGTACAAAGCACGCCAGGAGAGGGCAGTACGTTTACCTTCTCTCTTCCACTTGTTGCTGAAGAGCGTGATATTGTTTAAGTAAAATTTCCGGACGCTGTCCGGTTAATAATCTACGAAAGAAAGGCCTATGATTAAAATTTTAGTTGCTGAAGATGAACCTGATATTCGGGAGCTGATCGCGCTGACTTTGCAGTTTGGCGGTTACGATGTCATTACTGCAAAGGACGGTGCGGAAGCTGTGAATGTTGCTCAGGAAAATGAGTTCGACCTGATCCTCATGGACGTTCGGATGCCCCGGATGACCGGATATGAAGCCTGTCGCATCTTGCGTTCGATTGAATCCACTAAAGAGATTCCAATCATTTTCCTGTCTGCCAAAGGCCAGGAATCAGAAGTTCAAGCCGGTTTGGAGGCTGGAGCGGATCATTACATTTTGAAGCCCTTTGCCCCGGATATGTTGACCCAAAAGATACAAGAGGTATTGGATCTCAGTTAGATTTTAATGAGTATCATAACGATTGATGACCACCTGATCCATTACGAGGCTTTGGGCCGGGGCGAACCGTTGATCTTTATTCACGGTTGGCTTGGTTCCTGGCGTTATTGGTGGCCGTCTATGCAGGAATTGTCGGCCCAGCACAGAACGTTTGCTTTTGATTTGTGGGGGTTTGGCGATTCTAGCAAAGCCAGCAGCAAATATTCGTTTGAGTCCTACGTTGAAATGGTGGACCAGTTTATTGAAAAGCTGGGTATCAGTACGCCGCTCACGTTGGTGGGGCATGCGCTGGGCGCTGCGGTCGCGCTCCGATATGCCTTGCTGCATCCTGACAATGTGGTTCGACTTGCGGCCGTTTCACTGGCGATTCAGGGCGAATTTATTAATGACCGCCTGACTAATTCCGATTCAAGTTCGTTTGCCAACCGGGTATTGGGAAAATCGAACATCTACCCAGAGGTTGAGTCTGAGATTCGGAAAACGGACCAGGCGGCGATGAATGGCGTTGCTACACAGCTTATCGGGTATGATTTTTCGGCCGACCTGGAAACATGCGCCTGTCCGATCTTATTGATTCATGGGGGCCAGGACCCGGTCGTTCAACAGTCCGGGAGTGATTCGTCTATCTGGCAAAGACCGGACAACAACCGCTATTATGTTGCGTTGGATAACTGTAATCACTTTCCTATGCTGGAACAGACGGCCAAATTTAACCGGCTGCTTATAGATTTTATCCACGCGGATAAGAATTCGGCCGAAATCGCACCGAAGGAACACTGGCAGCGTCGCACCAGATAATTCTCACTCATCTATCCTTCCCAGGAGTTTTCATAAATGAATGATCTTCAAAAGGGGCATTTACGCCTATTCTCTCGACTCTGTTTATTTGCTGTGGTTTTCTTGCTGGCTGCCTGTGGGGGTGAGCCGGCACCTGCTCCAACGAATACTCCTCCGCCCGTTGTAAATATAACGGACGCAACTCCAACGGTGTTTACAGACGGTACGGCCGTGCCGACGCTGCCGTCGCCTGTCGTTGCCAGTACAGATGTTCCTGCTACGGTATCCGCTGCGGAACCGGCTTCCACCGTGACGCCGCTGCCAACGGCGACCCAGCCTATTCCGGGGATGATCGGGCCGGATAATTTCCCGGCGAATGTTAATCCGCTCACGGGGCTGGTTGTCTCTGATCCGGCGGTGTTACAAAGACGGCCGATTGCCATAAAAATCTCGAATATTGCTCGTGTCCGGCCTCAATCGGGCGTGAACGATGCTGACCTTGTCTTTGAACATATGACGGAAGGGTCTATCACGCGGTTTACGGCCGTTTTTTATGCCAACGATTCGGAGAAAGTTGGTTCTATCCGAAGCGGCCGATTGATTGACCTGGAAATTCCGGTCATGTACGATGCCGCCTTTGCTTATTCAGGTTCCAGCGGCCCCGTTCGTCTGATGTTTAAGGCAAGCTCCTTTTTTGACCGCATTGTCTCCCCTGATTTTGGGCATGGTGGCTTTACACGAATCAGCGATCCAAACAATCCCAACGAGTTTTTTGAAGATACGTTATTTACCAACACCAGTACCCTGCGTTTTATCCTGAACGAACGAGGACAGGATGTACCGCCAATTTTCCAAAACGGGATGGCTTTTCACCCTGATCCCCCTGCCGGAGGAACACCAGCCAGCAGTATTGAGATCACCTACCCTGCGACGGATGCCTTCTGGCAATATGAGCCTTCAACCGGCCGTTATAAACGGTGGAGCGACGGCGTTCCTCACCTGGATGCTAATACCGGCGCACAACTCAGCTTCAAGAATATCATCGTTCTGGGCGCTAACCACCAAAATACGGACATCATTGAAGATACGCTTGGATCGCCCTCTATCCAGATTCAGATTTGGGGGGAAGGGCCGGTTTCTATTTTCCGAGACGGCCAACGGTTTGAAGGGCGTTGGCGGCGGGAAGACTCCGGTGATATGCTGACTTTCTATGATCTGGAGGGCAATTTGCTGCCTCTCTCCCCTGGAAACAGCTTCTTCCAACTCGTTCCGCTCGGCTTCACCAATCTTTTTGTAACGGAATGAGCCGGGATAAACTACGATTGATTAACAGTTAACAGCAGTCAGCCCGCAGTGAACTTATACTGTTGACATTGACTCAATACTATGGATTAAGTGCGAGGCACTTTGTATCATTCTAATAATGCCTGACAACTTGTTAAGTGCCAGGCACTTTTGGGCAGTCGTTACAGGAAGGTTGTTATGAACGGGTTTAAGTTTGAAGCATGGCCGACCGAATTTCGGGTCATCAACCAGCTTTTTGGCGTCAATCGTGCATTCTATTCCCGGTTTAATCTTCCCGGTCATGAAGGATTAGACATTAAGGCGACACTTGGCAGCCGCCTCTTTTGTGTCGCGCCCGGTCAGGTGAAGGTGGTTCACACCAACCCCAATGACCACAACTACGGTATTCATGTTCGCGTGAGCCACGCCGATGGCTATGAAACGATTTACGGCCATATGCAACAGGCGATGGTGCAGGTTAATCAAAATGTGGGAGCCGGTTCCCTGCTTGGTCTTGCAGGCAGCACCGGTAACAGCACCGGCCCCCATTTGCACCTGACTCTGAAAAAGGCGGGGGCTTCACAAGGGGGATTTCCTAACAACATCATTGATCCGACTCCGTTCCTCTTTCCATTATTGGGCTGGCAAGAACCGGCCGGCCCTTATACGGAAGGCTGGGCCTTCACGGACGCTCTCTTTCGATTTTCCAATCTGGCCCAGGCTACTAACGGCGGCGTCAGTCTGCGAATGGCTCCGGCATCAACTGCCGCCCGCATCGCCATTATTCCTGAAGGCACCATTTTTATTGTCAACGGCGCTCAAAACAACGATTACACTCCTGTCAAGGTTCCGAGCGTCGCAATCGGCCAGACTCCGCTGCCACCGCCGCCAGATTCTCCACCGCCATCTACCCTTACGACGGTAGATGGATGGGGATTTGCGGCCAATATTATGGTCAGCGGCAATCAGGCTGTTGTCGGCCAGTTTGGTATTAATCTACGGGCGGCCCCTGAAAGAAATGGGATGAATATCGGCCTGGTTAATGCAGGCAGTACGGCCGAAGTGATTGGTTCGGTTCGTGGCGAATATCTGCCCATTCGAGTGCGCCGCAGCGATTTCATGGGGCCGGTGAATTTGCCCAGTACGCCGCCGGTGATGCCGAACGATGCACCAATTCCCGCCGATGCTGTCCTGGGTTGGGGATCAACGGCGTTCTTAACGATTGTTGGAACGCGAGCCACTATTAACTCTCAGTTTGGGATCAACTTGCGGTCGGCACCAGCCATGAATGGCAAGGTGTTGGGAATTGCTAAAGGTTTCGCCATTGCGACCGTTGCCGGAATGGCCGCCAACACCTTCACCCCTTTGCTGGTTAACCGGACGGATATTTTGAATCTTGTCTCGCCTCTTCCGGCCGTCACCCAACCCGCCCCACTGCCTGACAGTGATCCTACTCCGCCACCGCCCTTACCTGTTCACGATACAACGCCGGGTTGGGCTTTCACTGCGGGTATCACTATTAATGGGACGGAAGCGGTTGCTGACCAGTTCGGCATTAATTTACGAGCTGAACCGCGTCGGAATGCGGCTTTGAAAGGGTTCGTACCGGGCGGCACAGTTATGATTGTGACCGGCGTCCCTCTAGGCGAATATACACCGGTTCGGATTGATGATGATGTTTTTCAGCCTTCGATACCGGATGGGCCGCAACCACAGCCAAATGCTGATCCGCCGGTTATTGGTCAGGCGCGAATCGGCCTCCACGCTTCGGCCGATCCTGGGGATTTGCGAGAGGATGAGTTTCAGGAATTTGCAGCCATGCGCCCTGGCATGATCAAGGTGCTTTCGTCTCATTCGGCCGTCAGTATTTCCCGGCTGGCAATTGAACACCCCACTGCAAGCTGGATCGTCCGAGCCTTTTTGACCTTTAGGGGTGGCCGGGTGATTACCCCCCAGCAGTTTGTCAATGACACGCTGGGCGATGTTGAGCGGGCCTTGAACCAGTTGGCCGGGAAGGATGTGGTCATTGAACTGCACAATGAGCCGAATCTGAGTGATGAGGGACTGGGTTTCTCCTGGGCAGATGGCGGGGAATTTGGCGCCTGGTGGTCGAATGTGTTGGCGATATACCGGCAAAAACTGCCGGGTCACAGATTTATTTATCCGGGGCTGTCTCCTGGCGATTCGATTCAGATGCCTGGTTTTCGGAAGGACGGTCACGCGGCCTTTATCGAAGCGAGCAGAGCGGCGGTCGATGCGGCCGATGGCCTGGGCGTTCATTTATACTGGGCGAGAGACTTTGCCATGTCTCGTGCGCTGGCTGTTTTGGATGATTACATCAGCCGCTTCCAAAGCAGTCAAATTTGGGTGACTGAGGCCAGCAACAATAAGGGCGGTGTTTCTCCGGCTGGGAAGGGCAGCCAGTACCTGCATTTTTGGACTGAATTACGACAACGGCCGAATGTGCAGGGCGTGACTTACTTTGTCGCATCGGCCACCGATCCAGCCTATGCAGAGGAGGTTTGGGTCGGCCGGGGCATCGGTGCAGTCGTTGGTCAGCGCTAATAATTCGAGCTAATTGGACGGCCGTTTTCCCCTTCCTGTTGAAAACAATCTACTACCTGGAACTCTGTTTACAAGATTGGTATCTTTTACACCTGTATCAAATTGACAAAGGCTGGGGAGGTGTATATAATCGCAATTAAGGAACTCCGAGACAACATCTTCGTGTAAGGCTTTGCTCACGCAAGCGGAAAGTCAATATTGACAATCTGCTGTCACACTACTTATACCATGAATGGTAAGAGGGTAAGGGCAAAAATTGTGAAAAATCGTTAGTTCGACACACAATATAAGTCATAGCTTACCTGAACTCGGCTGCATTCTATTATACTCATTTTATGCAAGCCGAGTTTTTTGTGTCTAACTGAGATGTTCCAAAAAACAATTTCTGGATAGAAAGATTTTCATGGACCCTTTGACAAATAACTTAGATGATTTAGCCGATGACAGCAACGATCTGTCAGCCCAACTTGCCAATCTTTTAGATGAGCATGATTACGATTTTCCCGAAGTGGGAGATATTCGGACAGGAATTATTGTGTCCAAATCTCAACAAGGGATCATTGTCGATCTTGGTCTGAAAAGAGATGGACTTGTTCAACCTTCCGACCTGGATGAGTTGACACCTGAGGATCGTGATGAGCTTCAGCTCGACGCCGAAGTTCCTGTCTATATCTTAGACACCAGCCAATCGGATCGGCTGCTTGTCTCCATTCACAAGGCCCGTCTGAACCAGGACTGGATCCGGGCAGAAGAGTTACTTGAAAGTGGGGATATTATTGAAGAGCCTGTCATTGGTTATAACCGGGGCGGAATTATTGTTCCCTTTGGAAATTTAAGAGGCTTTGTTCCTGCTTCTCACCTCATTGAATTGCGGCGTGGTATGGACGACAGACAACGCCAGCAGGTGATGGCGAAGCTGCGGAATGAAGTGCTGCCTCTCAAAGTGATTGAAGTTAACCGCAGACGGCGGCGGCTGGTCCTTTCTCAACGGGATGCTCAGAAAGAGTGGCAGGAAACACGCAAGGAAGTGCTGATTGAAAAGCTCGAAGAGGGCGATGTCGTGACAGGCCGGGTAAGTGGTCTGCGCAATTTCGGCGCTTTTGTTGATCTCGGTGGCGCTGATGGTTTGATTCATATTTCGGAGTTAGCCTGGCACCGGGTCAATCATCCCCGCGAAGTTATTAAAGTTGGCGATGAGGTAGAGGTTTATATCCTCAGCCTGGATAAGGATGAGCAGCGGATTGCGTTGAGCCGCAAACGGCTGTTACAAAACCCCTGGGAAACGGCCGAACAAAAATACAAGATCAATCAGTTGGTTGAAGGTACGGTCACTCGTATCGTCAGCTATGGTGCATTTGTAGAGATTGAACCTGGCGTTGAAGGACTGCTCCACATTTCCCAATTATCACGGGATACGGTGGAAGACCCCAACGACGTGATCCAAGAGGGTGAAACCCACCTTTTGCGAGTGGTCAGCGTTGACGCTGCCCGCCAAAGAATTGGGTTAAGCCTTAAGAGTGTGACGCCCAACGAGCAAATTGCCTGGATGGCGGAACGTGAAGCAGCGGCAGCCGAAGCTGAACCGGAAGCTGAAACGGCCGATGAAGCGCCGGAAGAAACTACACCGGAGGTGGAAGAATCAACTCCTGAGGTGGAGACCGAACCTGAAACGACAGCCGAGGTTGAAGAACCAGAGACTGCTGTTGACGAAGATGAAACGGCCGAAGCTGAGGTTGAAGAACCAGAGGCTGCTGCTGACGAAGATGAAACGGCCGAAGCCGAGGTTGAAGAACCAGAGGCTGCTGTTGACGAAGATGAAACGGCCGAAGCTGAGGTTGAAGAACCAGAGGCTGCTG
>JBAPRX010000197.1:0-4571 GCA_049281335.1 Promineifilaceae bacterium (SeqCode) | reverse complement strand
GGCGTCCTTTCATCCGGCGACAGATAGGTATATGCCTCAACTTTGCCCGCCTCATCTAACCACAGCAAATGATTGCTGGCCTTCCCCTCGTACATGGTCAAATACGCCGCCATGCGCGATTTTCCTGTATTCCAATAAGGGGGCAGCGGCTCCCACCGCTGCCGCCCTATCAGAAAATTCCGTAAAACATTCGTATCATTTTCAAGGTCTACAGGTCTCGAAACCAAATTCGTCATTAAATAAATGATACCATTTTTTCTCAATTATTCCTCTGTGTATCTCTACGTCCAATTTAGCCTATCCCGTTTTTTTCTTTGCTACACTATCATTACCACAATGAAAATAGCGGTTGACTTTGGAACCGCTAACACCGACACACCTCATTCCCCGCAATTTTTCACACCATCCTCACATACCCGCCACTGTGCCTCTTTGATGGATATGATACAATAGCGCCCTGAGAGAGGATATTGAATGGCGACTGGCTGCCAGCCGGTATATCGTGCAAACTGATGCAAAGATCATAGTTTTTAGATTGGACATTGACCCAAATAGATTTCTTGCCTGAACGAACGGGCGTCTGTACCCACTGCGGACGGCCGATTCAACAAAAAACATTCACCTGTCCAGAATGTGGCCTCTTTCAACCCCAAATGCCGCTTCCTGCCAATTTGCCTGAACCGTTCCAGGCACGGCAGGTTTCTACAAAGGCATTGAGTCGGAGCGGCATCCCGATTATTGAAAAAACCTATCTGGCACTGGGCGGCGGACTGGGCAGCTTTGCCTGGGCTGATTATCTGCGCGTCTGCGGCGCGTCCAGCAAACAGATTGCCGTCATCGGGACCGAGTCCATTCCCTACGCCCGGTTCCGGCGGCTGTGCCTGACCTCCCAAATATCGGACAGCGAACGGCTCCGCAGCGAGTCCGCTGCCCGGCCGGACAATTTATGGGGCTGGCCTGGTTATGCGCTGGAAGAGATAGCGGACCTGGTCCGACAAAAACAACTGCGAAAAGCGGCCGAAATCGCCTGGCAGATATTTGGCGAACCAACAATGGCCTATACTTACACGCCAACTGCTGAAAGGGTCTATAAATCTATCGACGAGGAGATGAAGCGCATCGAGTGGCAGTGGATGCTTCATGTGGGCCAGATATGCGCTGTGCGCCAGACGGATGACGGCCGTTATGCCGTTCTCTACCTGCCCACAGTCGGCCGTCGCCGAACGCCCCGTTTCGTCGTCGCTCCTTACCTTCATCTGGCGCTGGGCTATCCTGGCATCCGCCTGACACCGGAAGCCAAAGCCTACCGCGACACTTACCACGACTTCCAACGAGTCGTTCAGGCATACGAAGACCACGAGCATATTTACAGACGGTTAGGACAGGAGGGCGGTATTGTTGTCCTGCGCGGGCGGGGTGTGGCCGCTTCACGCATCTTGCAGCGGTTGGATGAGATTCGTCAGCAGACCGGACAGTCCATTCAAGTTGTTCATCTGATGCGCTCTCCGGCCACAGAGCAGACGACGTACCAACATGCCCGACGCCCGTTACAGCTTCACCGCCAGATACAACCTTTTAACTGGCCGAAGGCGACCTTTGGCGGCGAGTTACGCATCGTCATGGAAAAGGCAACGCCGCAAGAACGGAAAGCGTTGGCGGCCATTTGGGGCAACACAACCACCACTGACCGCCCCGACTGGCAGGAAGTTGCCGAACGCGCTCATAAAGAGGGCTGGTATACGATTGTCTTTGGAAACATCACTGAGATCAGGCCAAACGGCCGTGATCACCTAATCATCAAGACCAGGGATTACGATTCGCCTCGAACCGGGCGGCGGCTGGTGGCGGACTATTTGTTCGACTGCACCGGACTGGTCACGGCCCCGACCAGCCACCCCATCCTGGCTGACCTCACCTGCCGCTATGACCTGGAACAAAATCCGGCAGGCGGCTGGCTTGTCTCGCCTGATTTTGAGGTCAAAGGGCTGCGGAATGGTTGTGGACAGGTCTTTGCGGCGGGAATAACGGCCGCAGGGAATGCCTTCGCCCCGGTGGACAGCTTCCTCGGCCTCCAGTATGCCGCTCAACGCTCCATTAATGTTCTCATTCAGGAAAAGGCTCCCAATCTTCGGCCATTGAACGGCCGTGAATCCCTTCGCCAATGGTGGCGGTGGGCCAAAGGCATCAACCCTTCAAAAGCCTAACGTACTACAATATTGTGGACGCGAACCTGTTTTTCTAGCTCTTTTAGAACAGCTTTTAGGGATTCTTTTTCGAGGCCGGGGGTGTAGATTGGCACTTTTTTGTTGTTGCGCCATAGAATTATTTGCCCCCAACGCAGCTCGTATTTGATGGCTTCAATGCTGGCCCAATCAATCGATACGTTTCGCCATGCTTCTTTGAAGAGGATGCCTTCGCTGTTTACATCCAGCTCTCTGGTCAGGATGGCCCAGATGTAGATGGCAATAGCGACGCAGCACAGACCCATGATGGGGTGGATGATGGGGTGGAAGCCGGACGTGGAATAGGTCAGGATGCCGTTGAGAATGACAATGAGTGCGCCGAGAATCAGGAGCAGGTTGTGGAGGCTGGTAAAAGCGGCCGTAATGGTTGCGGTTGATTTAACTGTTTTTGCGGGGCGAGATTTTGACATTCTTCCGGGTAGTCCTTCGTATCAATTGGAAATATGCTCCCTTGTATATACCTCAAGATGATAACGGAAAAACGGCCGAGTGTAAATATTGAATGTGGGGGAGAAACGGCCGAAGGTGTCGCTGCTTGCCAGACTTTTGTTTTCTTGCTTCGAGTATGTGGGAGGCTATGGAGATGATAGAAAACAAAAGTCTCTATAAACCGGCCCTATATGTGGGTGGTAGAAGAAGTGTGGTTAGGGGGAAGATGGGGAAGATGAGGAAGATGGGCAAGATGGGCAAGTTTTTGTGAGTTTTGTCATTGCCCATCTTGATTTTATAGAGTAGAAGGTTGACGTTACGGGAAGGTTTTGGGGGCGTTATTGAAGGAATTGGTATTTTGTATCAGTAAAAACGGGCTGATTTTGAGTGAATTTCACGAGAAATTCACGGTTGGAAGCGGTGTGGAAGATGTTGAGGTGGTCTATATGTGGGGGTGAAGGACGCTCCTGTCGGAATGACAAATGAACGGTTTCTTGCATTTGTTACACGGACTAATTTAGGTGTTTGCCGATCATCTACCCCCGACCCGGTAAAGGATCAACCCATAATCCCCATTATCAAACATCTTTTCTGACACGAAGCTGGTTATGAAATCGGGGTCTTCGTAGCCGCCGCGAAGGCGGTAGCTTTTGTCGGTGATCATTCGCTCGAAGTCGAGGACGTAGTGGATGTTTTGCCGGGCCAGGTAGCTTGACAGGTCGTTGTTGATGGCGTAGGGGTAGATGTCTTTGTTGACCAGGCCGTCGAGGTTGATGACGTGGCCCCCTTCGTAGTAGCCGATTATTCCGGCGTTCCAGGCGCCAACGGCCGAATCCTGGGGGTTCTCGCTCAAATACGTTCCCGCTTCGTAGAGGTAGGTATGATAAGACCACACCGAATTCTCGCTGTTTGCCGGGTAGAGACTGATGATATTCACAGTCACTGCCCCGGCAAACAGCAGCCCAAAAACGGCTATCGCCCTCTCGGAAAGGGAAAGGGCCAGATAGGTGGACAAGCCATAGATAAAGATAAGGAGTGGGACAATGAGATTCCCCGAATACCAGGGTTGAACCCCTCCACCACGCGAGTAAAAGAGAGTATATCCCACTAAGCAAATACCGCTGGATAGCAACATGATTGAAAGTTGACGTTTGTTCTCAGGCGACAACGCCTTTTGGGCCTCCTGCGTCTCCTGTCCATCCTTCCTGAAAAATCGGGGCCAGACTACCGCCCCAATCAAGACGGCCAACAGCAGCAGTCCAAGAACGCCTATCAAATTTCCTATCAGAACGGGAGCGGCATAATAACCCGGCGGCACAAACTCCCCCCAATAGGCCTTCATCCTGGCGCTTGATTGCAGCAGTTCTCCGGCAAAGAGGTAGTTGTGGACGAACAGTACGACGAGGCCGCCTACTGTTCCCACCAGCCCAGTCAGGGCGAATAGAAGCTGCCGCCGGGACATCTGTCGCAGTAAGAAGAAAAGCAAAACGGCCGAAAAAAGCGAAAACGGCAGTATCCCACTGTCTGACCGGGCAACGCTGCCTAACAGTCCCAAGATGAAGAGGATAATGAAATCGGCCGTTCCCAAAATATCCTTCTTGATCCGGGTAAAAAACCAGACGCAGTATGATGCGGAGACAAAGATGCCAACCGCCCACTCGGTAATCGAGACGGTGTTGTAGACAAAGTTCTGGGAGGTTATGACCAATGCCAAAAACATTAGAAATAACAGATTCCGCCTCTTCAATCCCCAATACAGCAGTATGGCAATGGTCAGCAAAGCGAATACCATTCCTACCAAAACACCGCTTACCACAAAGCCATTGGCGTCGGGGTGAACGGCCGAATAGATGCCTGACAAGATATATGCGAAGAGCAGGTGAAAGCCTGATGTCACGC
>JBAPRX010000196.1:0-4566 GCA_049281335.1 Promineifilaceae bacterium (SeqCode) | reverse complement strand
TCCCAGTGCTGCTTTTCAATTTCCAGGGTGGGTGGCAGCCACTTACTTGTAGTTTCGTCTCCAACTAATGCAGGGAATGAATACGAGAAGCCTATCAAATGTCATTCCGAAAAGAGCGTCACTCTGTTCACTTCTTACTTTTCACTGCATACTGACTTATACGCTTCCACAATTTCCTTGTGAAACGGCACTTCCTCGATGAAGGCCTGCCGGTGTATTGGATTGGAGATTTCGGCCGCTCGCGCTTGCAGTCGTTCATAAGTGCGAGTCAAGAACTCGGCCGACCGCGAATCGCCGGTGGCGAGTAAGACCTGGCAGCAAGCTGAGTAAATGCGGAACGGCTCGTCAGTACCGTCAATGTTGTTATTCTCCAGGTAAGCGAGAATGGTATTGGTATAGGCAAGCGCCTGGGCCTGGTCCCTCTCTTCCAGAGCCATCAAAGCCAGTCCTGCCAGCGGTTTCACCATCGGCCGATCCCGTTCCAGCTTTTGCCACAATGCCAACGACGCCTCATAAGCCGCCCGTGCCTCCTCCAGTTTGCCTTCCGCCACCAGCGAATGTCCCAGGCTGACCAGTGCAAAGCCTTCCAATGATTGGTCGCCCAATTCACGGGCCAGCGTCAATGCCTCCTGACTGTAACGCTGCGCCTCGGCCGTTTTACCCTCATACAATGTCAACAAAGCGATGTTATCCCAAATATACCCTATTGCCTGCCGGTCGTTGAGCGACTCATGGATGCGGATGACGGCCCGATAATCCTCCCTGGCCCCAGCATGATCGCCTCGAAGCCATTTATAATTGCCCAGCCGGTACAACACCGCTCCCTGGAGCCGCACCCCGCCAAATTTGGCAGCCTTTTCGCCGGCCTCATCAAACAATGTCCGCGCTTCCTCATATGCACCTTCGTACCAGTAATCGGTTGCCAGACTATGCAGCAGCCAGCCTTCTCCCTGAACGTCCCCCAGACGGCGGCTCAGACGCAGGGCCTCCTTATGATAGAACTGCGCCATTTGCAAATCGCCGTCCACACGGGCGCAAATGCCAAGTGAGTCCAAGGCGATGCTCTGACTAAACAAGTCGCCATTCTCCTTTGACAACTTCAAGCCGCGTTCGTAAAAGTTTCGAGCCTCCGAATAATCGCCCCGCGCCCGGTAAACGCTGCCTAAAATGCGCCAGGCAAAGGCTTCGTAGTAACGGTCGGCATATTCCTGGCTCAAGTCCAGGCTCCTGTGAACCAGTCCTTCGGCCTTATCATACAGATCAATGGTCATGGTGACATAGGCCAGGTGGGTCAGGGGAGCGACCAGTGGCTGCCCGGCCTCCACACCTTCCAAAACATCAATCCCTTCTTGCAGAAGGGCCACCGCCTCATCGGATCGGCCGACAAAGTACGCGAACCAGCCCCGCCGGGCTATCAGTTGGCCCAATAGAATCCGCTCTTCGGCCGAATCTGTCCCATTTTCAAGAAAGCGTTGGGCCTGCCACATGGCAAACTCGCCTTCTTCAAAGAGGCTCTGCACCCGGAAAAAGTGGGCCAATCCGTTTAATGCCCGGTTGAGGTAGGAGATACTTTTACTTTGCGCCGCCCACCGCCAGGCTGCCCGTATATTCTCCAGGCAGAGATTAACGGCCGAAAGCGTTTCGATTTGCTGTTGGCCTTTTAACGAGTCCGTTTGAGCGGCCAACCAGGTACAGTAATATCGGCCGTGTTTGGCTTGAACCTCCGGCAAAGAGAGCGTCGGGTGATTCGCCAGCTTCTCCTCACTATACCGTCGCAGCAGTTCGTGAAAGGTATAAAGCTGGCGGCTCTTGTCATAGCTCAACAACGACTTCCGAACCAGTCTGGTCAATATCGTTAGAGAGACACCGGCTACCTTTTCGGCCGCCTGCCGGAAAAACCCGCCTTGAAAGACCGACAGTTGAGCATAGGCATCCTGTTCGTCAGGACTGAGCTTTTGCCAGGAGGTATCAAACACAACCCGCATATTTTGATGCCTGGGAGATAAGCCCTGGAGTTCCGACTCTAAAAAGTCGAGATTGGCCTCAATTTCGGACACGATTTCGGCCGGTGACAACATATCCGACCAGGCCGCAGCCAGCTCCACAGCCAGCGGCAAACCATCGGCCAGACGGCAAATCTTGGCAATGTGCATCCAATCTTCACTGCCAACTTCACGCAGTCCCCCAACCATTCGCGCCCGCTGCTGGAACAACTGGATAGCCGGGTATGACTCCCAATCAACAACTTTGCCGTTTGAAGGATAAGCCAGCCCCCCAATGGCACACACATACTCGCCATAGTAGTTGAGCCGCTCGCGGGAAGTGACTAAAAATTTAACACCCGGTGCGCCCTGCAAAATATTGTCCAGCAGCGAAACCCCCGCCAACAACTGCTCAAAATTGTCCAAGACAAGCAGCATCTTTTTGTTGCCCAGATAATCAAGCAGTTGAATAGTAAAAGAGTGCAGCGGCTGGCGGTCTTTGGCCGAAGGCAGTTCCAGTCCTTTGGCAATGGTCTGGGGCAGTTTGCTGGCATCCTCAACGGTATCCAGGG
The DNA here is from genome assembly GCA_049281335.1 of Promineifilaceae bacterium (SeqCode). Lineage (GTDB taxonomy): Bacteria > Chloroflexota > Anaerolineae > Promineifilales > Promineifilaceae > JAKEFB01. The sequence continues at coordinate 2,012 of JBAPRX010000196.1, read as the reverse complement.
GAATGAAAAAGACGCCATCCGGGAACGGGCCACTGTCCCCTACCTCGTTTTGAAGGGTAACCTGCCGCCACGACACAGCCAGCGACAGGCGCGTCTTGCCCTGCCCGCCCGGCCCGGTAATGGTGATGAGCCGGTGGTCGCTGTTTTGCAACTGGCGGCTGATTGTTTCCAGTTCCGCATCTCGGCCGATAAAGGAAGTCACCTCGGAGGGCAGATTGTTCGGGGTTTTGATGGGTGTCTCCGGCTGCCGGGCCACTTTTCCAGCACGAATCTGTTCGTAGAGGCTCTCTGTCTCCACATCTGGGACCACACCTAACTCATCCAATAGCACCTGACGACAGGCTTCATACAAGTTTAGGGCAATACTGCGCTGGCCCATGTGGGCGTGGGCTAACATCAAGGCTTGATAGGCTTTTTCGCTCCAGGGTTCCAGTTCAAGCTGTCGTCGTGCAAAATCCCGGACCTGTTCATATGCCTGCCGCTTCTGCCCGGCCTGGATAAGCGTCTCTAAAGCGATAAGGGTCTGATTATGAAGTCGTTCACGGGCCATCAGGAACCACTCATCAAAGGTGTCAACCTCATCCAAATGGAACCCGGCCAGTAACCCCCCCTGGTAAAGGTCTACTGCCCGCGTCCATCGTTCCAAACAAGGCTCACACTCGGACGCTGCCGTGTGGGGATGTGCCTGACATTCAGCCAACAGATTTTGGAATTCAATCACATCTACCCAGAACGTATCCGGGGTTGGTTTGAACTGAATACTGTGGGAATCGCTGAGGAACAGGGAATCGCTTATCGGGGAGCCAGCCGCTTCATCAATGCTCTGCCGCAGACGGTAATAAGAGAGGCGCAGGTTTTTGCGGGCCGTTTTGTCGTCGGTGTCGGGCCAGAGGAGGGTCGCCAGGGTATCGCGGCGGTGCGGACGGCCGTTTTCCACCGCCAGATAAGCGAGAAGCGCCTGTATTTTCTGTGTGCGGAAGCTTTGTAACGGTTCGTCATCCACTGCCGCCAAAAAAGTCCCCAGCAAACGGAGCGTCAATTTCATTGAATTTCCTCAACCCTCAAGGATGCACGATATGCCTGATCTTATCCAAATCTGACCAACCCGGCAATGGATCGTAACCAAATTGGAAACGCTTTGGAAACGGTTCGGAGGCGTCTTGGAAACGGCCGTCTTCTATAGTGTTGCCAATTAGGACATGCAACAAATTTTCTGAACAGAAGGTTCGAAATGCAATCCGCTTATGGTTATTTCCAAGTTGTAAAAAGGAGACAAAAAATGAAAACCCGTTCCCTTCTTCCTGTATTCGCAATCGCCGTTGTTTTGGTCATCGCAGTGATGATTGTCGCCTTCCAGCCCGCAGCCGCAAACGAAAAATCCACCGGTAATGCCGACACGGCCCGGTGGGTGGCAATGGGTGAGTACTACACTGTCTTATCCGGCGAACGACCGGCCAGAGCCGAGACGGCCGATCAGGCTCGTTGGGATGCAATGGGCAGTTCCTATTTGGTGGCAAACGGTCAACGGCCTTTAAACGCCGCCACAGCCGACCAGGCCCGCTGGGATGCAATGGGTGAATTCTTCAGCCAGACGGGTCAATAACGCCCTGAGGCCCAACCCAGTAAGAAATCACTCCATGCGTTATTCAATGGGGCAGAGGTTCCCTCCTTTGGAAGGGAGGAACCTCTGCACTCTCCCGTTCTCTTAATTCCCGTTTTCTGAGGTCAGCACCATCAACTGCTGCAAATCCTGCTGGAGCGCGTCCAACTCATTTCCGTATGTTGCCCAATCCCCGTTCCGTTGGGCCGCTTCGGCCGCCAGGAAATGATCATTGGCAGATCGGGCCAGCTCATCTATTGTCGCATTGGAGACTGGCGGTACCGTCGTTGGGGATACCGTCTGCTCTGTTGAAGTGATCGTCGCGCCCGGTTCGGCCGTTCCTGTCCCCCCCTCCGTCTCAGTGACCGGCGGTTCAGCCACGATTGTATCCACGCTGGGCGCTCCTTCGATC
>JBAPRX010000195.1:0-7467 GCA_049281335.1 Promineifilaceae bacterium (SeqCode) | reverse complement strand
AGGGGGACGAAGTCGAGGTTTAGGGCGCGGGCGGCGGCGCGGATGCCGAGGCCGGTGTCGGCCGTTCCTGAGGCGATGGCGGCGGCGACGGCGAGGTGGGTGTATTCTTCGCGTTGGTAGCCGTTGATGGTGGTGGGGTCTATGGTGCGTTGGGCTAGTTGGTAATCAAGCAGAACGCGGGTTCCGGCCCCGCGCTGGCGGTTGACGAGGGTAATGTCGGGGCGGGCGGCGTCTTCCCAGCCGGAGATGGCTTTGGGGTTGCCGGGTGGGACAATCCAGCCCTGTTCTCGTCCGGCGAGGGTGACGAGCATCACCGGTTGGTCGGGAAGGTAGCGGCGGATGTAGCTTTCGTTGTAGATGCCGGTTTCGGCGTCCATGAGGTGAGAACCGGCGAGGTGTGCTTCGCCGCGACGGAGGGCGAGCAGGCCGCCGAGACTGCCGACATTGGCGGAGGTCAGCCGCAATCCTTCGCCGCTTGCGGCTAAGAATTGGGCCAGCAAGTCAATTGTCAGGTCGTGGCTGCCGATGACGACGATGGTGCGCTCGATTTCGGACGGCCGTCGGTATAACTGGACGGTGACTTTGGCACCGGCGTTCACGCCTTCGCTGAAGCGGGGGATTTTGACCAGGCCATCGGCCCGAACGAGGGAGGAGATGACGCCAGCGCCGCGATTGAGAGGGGTTGCCATGATGCGTTCCCCGACTTTGCCGACGGCGACGCGGACGTAGTCGTCGTCGCCGGTGGGGGAGTTGATTTTGCGGGTGGAGACGGCCGTTATTGTCAGCGGTTGTTCGGGCGGTTGGCCGTGCCAGTGGGAAAGGAGGGGGGCGACGAACAATTCGCCGGTCATGGCAGCGCTGACAGGGTAGCCGGGGACGCCGATGATGGGTGTTGATCGGCCTTTTTGGTCAATCATGCCGAGGATGACGGGATGGCCGGGGCGGACGGCGACGCCATGTACCAATAATTTGCCCAATGTCTGGACGACGTGGGCGGTGTAGTCTTCGCTTCCGGCGGAGGAACCGGCATTGACGAGGACGAGGTCGTGATCCTGGGCGGCTTGTTGAACGGCCGTTTGGATGGCATCAAATTGGTCGGGGATGATGGACCAGCGGGTGGGTTGGCCGCCCCATTCTTCGACCTGGGCAGCGAGGACGAGGCTGTTGTATTCGATGATCTGGCCGGGGGAGATTGTTTGAGCGGCCGTTTCGAGGGTTACTAACTCGGAGCCGGTGGGGATGATGGCGACACGGGGGCGGCGGTAGACGGAGACGGTGACGTGACCTGATCCGGCGAGTGCGCCGAGGTCTACCGGGCGCAGGCGGTGGTTGGCGGGGAGGACGAGTTCGGTGGCGACCATGTCTTCGCCCATCGGCCGGACGTGATGCCAGGGGGGAACGGCGGCGCGTATTTCGATGGCTTCTAGCCCCTGCGGCCCTTCGATGGGCTGGGTCTGTTCGATCATGATGACGGCGTTGGCCCAGATGGGCAGGGGGTGGCCGGTGTTGACGGCTGCGGCGGGGCTGTCGGCTTTGGGTTCTTGTTCGTCGGCTGGGACGAGGGTCAGGCGGAGGGGGCTGGTTTCGGTTGCGCCGTTGGTGTCTTTGGCGCGGACAGCGTAGCCGTCCATAGCGCTGGCGTGGTAGTGGGGGGCGGAGATTTTGGCCCAGACGGCCTGGGCGGTAACACGGCCGTTGGCCTGGCTGATGGGGATGGTTTCAGGTGAGAGGGGCTGCCAGAGATCGGCCGATTGGAGTTCGGCCGTGAAGGTGGCCCAGGCTTCTTCGAGGGGGATGTCTTCGAGGTAGATTTTGCGTTTCATCAGCAATTATTTTACCAGACCTGCCTGTTCTACCCATAAAGACAATAGAGTTCTTGTCGTCAAGAATATTATTCTGCGCTAAGATGAAGCTATGCAGCAAAAACTCCTTGGTGTGAGGCTTCAGTCCTGGCTGGCTTTGTTGGTGATTATTGTCGCTACTATTATCGTGACATGGCCTATTGCGGGACAGCTTGGCACCCATATTCCAGGCAGCGAGGGAGATGTCTGGGAACATTTGTGGGCTTTTGAATGGGTTAAAGGGGCGCTCTCTCAAGGCTCGGATTTATTTTACACGAACCTGATTTTCTATCCACAAGGAACATCGCTGGCGACTCACAATATCGCCTGGGTCAATATGAGTCTCTGGCTGGTGCTGCAGGCCGTTGTCGGGTCAGGTGCTGCCTATTCGCTGATGATGTTGACCGTTTTTGTTTTTAATGGGTTTGCCGTTTATCTGTTTGTTTATGAACTAACCGGGCGTTTTTCGGCCGCGATTACGGCCGCTATGGTCGCTGCCTTCTGGCCCCACATTCTCTCTCACCATAACCATCCCAATCTAATTGTAACGGCCTGGGTGTCGCTCACACTGTTGGCGTTGCGCCGGATGACACTGTCGGGCCAACGGCGATATGCGTTCTTAGCGGGTGTTTTCCTGGCTCTGGTTGGCCTTACTCGCTGGCAAACGCTTGTCTTGGGTGGAATTGTGATTGGTTTCTACCTTCTATATCTGTTCGTTGCCAATCAATCCTCGTTGAGTATAAGAGCGCGTGTACTTTTATTGAGTCTGACAATGGGGGTGGCATTGCTGTTGATGCTGCCGTTGTTCCTGGCTCAATTTTCTCAGGCACCGGAACTGGTCCAGACAATAACGGAGGTTGTTGACGGCAGTGACGGTCAAAGCGATTTGCTGGCTTACTTCCTGCCGAGCCGGTTCCATCCCTGGTGGGGAGAAGCGGTATTTGCCCGATTTTATGGCCCCTTGCAAACTAACAAGGTGTTTGTGCCTTTTCTGGGCTATACAGTGTTGTCGCTGGTGGTTATTGGCGTGGTTTGGTGTTGGCGGCGAACGCGCTTTTGGTTGGGGGTAGCGCTGCTTTATATACTCCTGGCGCTTGGCCCGACGTTGCTAATCAACGGCCGTTCCTATATTCCGCTGCCCTACCGGCTGCTTGAGTCTACTTTTTTGGGCGCTCTGATACGCAGCCCCGACCGTTTCAATGTCTTTCTTTCAGTGCCAGTGGCTGTGATGGTTGGCTTTGGAGTCAAAGTTATTTTACAACATCCCCGCTTAAAACGGCCGCTGGGGTTGGGTCTTGTTGCACTGACTGTGCTTCTCATCCTTATCGAATACAGCGTGCGTTATCCGACCTTTTTACTGGATGATTACCCGACCTGGTACAGCACGCTGGCTCAGGAGCCGGACGAATTTGGTATTTTAGAACTGCCTATGAGCGACCGCTCCTATGATGAGGTTTACATGCACTATCAAACTGTGCATGGTAAGCCGATTGTCGGGGGCAGTATCGCCCGACCTTCCAAAGAAACGTTTGCTTTTATAAACTCGCTCTCAATGTTGGCTGGTGTGCCTGAAGAAAAGTCGCCACCGGAAGATGTTGTTAATGTAGGCTCCCAACTGACAACTCTGTCCCAGGCGGGTGTGAAGTATATCGTTTTTCATAAAAAGTTTATGGGGGCAGAACGGTTGCAGCAATGGCGCGATTGGCTGTTGGTTGCTCCTTATTATGAGGATGAGGAACTTTTAGTCTATGAGACTAATTGGGTGGTTGGCGAGTCGCTACCTTTTATTCCGGTGACTGACAGTGGCCTGGGAATTATCTCGGCCGATGTGCAGCCAACGTCTACAACCCAGGATGGCTGGGTTGAAGTGACGATTCAGTGGGGCGCTCAGGAGGCGCTACCAGAGCCGTATGACGTTTGTTTTTTGCTGGAAAATACGGCCGGCGTGGTTGCTGCTGACTCTTGTTTTCCAGTTTCAACGGTCTGGCCCACCGATTTGTGGCCCCAAAACGAGATGGTAGCGAGTAACTACCTCCTACATATGAGTCCCTATCTAGCCACCGACAATTACACCATCCTGGCCGAGGTTGGTGGGGGCGAGCATAATCAAACGGTGGTAGTAGGGCATGTGGATTTTTCAGCCCACCCTCGATTCTTTAGCGAAACGGCCGTAACAGAAACGTTGGCCGAATGGGATAGCAAAATCGCTCTCCTAAATTACCAGGTTCACCAACCAGCAGCCAATACAGTAGAACTTGACGTTGAATGGTTGGCGCTAAAACGGATGGAGCAATCTTACAAGGTATTTGTCCATATTATTGACAGCCAAACTCAGGCGCTTGTTAGTCAGTCTGACGCTGTACCTCAAGATTGGGGCTATCCCACGAATTGGTGGGAGCAGGGAGAGCTGATCTCCGATACGCTTCATCTATCGCTGCCTGTTTCGACTTCTGGTGAATATGAAGTTTGGCTTGGTATTTACAACCTTGTGACCAATGATGCCCTGCTTGTTTCAAATAGCGCCGATTCCCTTCTGGCTGAAGAAAATCGCGTTCATCTGGCCCACCTGGTTGTTGACAGCCAGGGGTTTATTGAATGAAAAAATCCTCCCGGACCTCCGGGAGGATGTGCTATTTCTATAACAGGGGAACGCGACCAGCCCTGGTCGCCAATGATGGACGGCTTGCAAATTGCGGGCTGGCAGCCCGCGCTCCCTGATAAGGAAAAAGGGCCAACCCCTTGATGGAGTTGACCCTTTATTAATTTTTCAATTTAGGCGATCAAGACCGTATTAGGCGGCTTCGAATTCGCCTTCGACGATGTCTTCGCCTTCGTCGGTGTGGCCGTTGGTGTGGCCATTGCTGCTGGAGCCGGTGGCTTCACCGGTTGGTTGATAAGCGGCCTGTCCAATTGCCATACTAGCCTGTTGGAGTTCTTGAGTCAACTGGCGGATGCGGGCGGCGTCTTCGCTTTTGGCTGCTTCTTGCAGCGCGGCGATCTTGCTTTCCACTTCCTGCTTCATGGCAGCGGGAGCCTGTCCATTCAGGTTGCTCAGACTCTTTTCGGTCTGGTAGACGGTCTGGTCGGCCATGTTGCGGGCTTCGATCAGTTCCCGATGGCGTTTGTCTTCGGCGGCGTGCTGCTCGGCTTCGTTGACCATCCGCTTGACATCGTTTTCGCTCAGATTGGTGCTGGCGGTGATGGTGATTTGCTGGCTTTTGCCGCTGGCCTTATCGGTTGCGCTGACGTTCAAGATACCGTTGGCGTCAATGTCAAAGGCGACTTCAATCTGCGGGATGCCACGTGGTGCGGCGGGAATACCTTCCAGCCGGAAGATGCCCAGGGTGCTGTTGTCGGCGGCCATCGGCCGTTCGCCCTGCAAGACGTGAATGTCTACGGCTGTCTGACCATCTTCGGCCGTGCTGAAGATTTCCGACTTGCGGGTTGGAATGGTGGTGTTGCGCGGAATCAGTGTTGTCATGACCGCGCCCATCGTTTCCAGGCCCAGGCTTAAGGGGGTGACATCCAATAAGAGGACGTCGTCCACTTCACCAGCCAGAACACCGGCCTGGAGGGCGGCACCGATAGCGACGACCTCATCAGGGTTGACGCTCTTGTTCGGCTCTTTATTGGTCAGCTTGCGAACCAGTTCCTGAACCATCGGCATCCGGGTTGCGCCACCGACTAATACGACGGCGTCTAACTTGTCTACCGCGATTCCGGCATCTTTCAATGCCTTGCTAAAAGGCGTTTCCAGCCGCTCGACCAAATCTTCGGTCAACTGCTCGAATTTGGCCCGTGTCAGGGTCATTTGCAGATGTTTTGGCCCGCTGGCATCGGCCGTAATGAAGGGCAGATTGATTTCTGTCTGCATGGTGCTGGATAGTTCAATCTTGGCTTTTTCGGCCGCTTCGCGGACGCGCTGTAATGCCTGGCGATCCTGGCCTAAGTCAATGCCCTGGTCGGCCAGGTATTCCTGCACGATCCAGTCGGTGATGGCCTTGTCCCAATCGTCGCCACCCAGGTGGGTGTCGCCGTTGGTGGCCTGTACTTCTACCAGGCCCTGGCTTACTTCCAGGATGGAGACATCAAATGTGCCGCCACCGAGGTCAAAGACCAGAATGGTCTCGTCTTCTACTTTGTCCAGGCCGTAGGCCAATGCGGCGGCTGTTGGTTCGTTGATGATCCGCATCACTTCCAGACCGGCGATGCGTCCGGCATCTTTGGTGGCCTGACGCTGGCTGTCGTTGAAATAGGCGGGGACGGTGATGACGGCTTTGGTGATGGGTTCGCCCAGGTAATCCTCGGCGTCTTTCTTGAGCTTGCTTAAGACCATCGCAGAAATCTCCTGCGGAGTATAGCTCTTGCCCGTTACCGGAATTTTGATCCGGACATCGTTATGGGGGCCGCTTTCAATGGTGTATGGAACACGGCTCTTTTCGGCCTGGGTTTCGGCGTCGTCGAAGTGACGGCCGATAAAACGTTTGACGGAAAAGATGGTGTTTTCTGGATTGATGGTGGCCTGTCGCTTGGCGGTCTGGCCGACAAGTCGCTCACCGTTTTTGTTAAAGGCGACAACGGATGGGGCCAGACGGCCGCCTTCGGCCGTGCTGATGACGGTTGGCTCGCCGCCTTCCATCACGGCGACGACCGAGTTGGTTGTCCCTAAATCGATACCTACTATTTTGCTCATGTGTAAATCTCCTCATACATAATGCGTAATGCGTGAAACGTAGTGCGTAAAACGTAATGACCTTAACTGGTTCTTGGTTTTGAATGACGTATCACGATTTACCTCCAGACTGGCTGGAGAATCACGTGTTTATTTCTTTTGATTTCTTTTGATTGTTCTTAGTTTACCTGGGGTACGTTAGAATTATGTAGATGGAGTATATAAATTGTGTTAACAACTCAGCAGCTTGAGAAATCTCCGAAGAGGGACGATTATTTGTTTCGCATCTTTTACCCGAGTAATTTCTGAACTTACAAAAGATAGGTTAGGTGTTAAGTGATTGGGGGAAGGACAAGTGTTTAGAGGTTGGGGGCGGGTTGTTGGGTAGTGGGGAATTTGCGGCGGGAGGTGCGGTAGGTGGAGATGGTGATGCTGGCGAGGATGAGGGTGGCTCCGAGGAGATGAGGAGATAGGCCAGGGGCTGTAGCCGAACAGGGGCCTCTGCCTGGGCGAATCGGATGAGTATCGCACTAATCGAAGTTGCTAAACACCTACAAAGAGGACGACAAGCGGGGAAAATGGAGGGCGTTTGGGCATGATTCAGGTTTGAGTATAGAGGTGCCAGGCAGTCACAAAATTTCCCGGTGTATGAGCAGTTGTCGTCAGGCTACTTTTAGAAAAAAGTGCCCGGCATTTAGGTGGATACAAAAGTGATGCATTTCACAAACCTTTGTTGACAAAGCCTGACACTCTAGCTAGAATGGACTTGTGTTGATTACTACGACTAATCAGCCCATTATACTGTTAATGAGCCTGATTTGACATTTTGCCGGAAAAAGGAGTTAAAATGGCTTTTGAATTACCCCCCCTACCCTATGCTGAGGATGCCCTTGAACCGCATATTGATGCTCGCACGATGAGTATTCATCATGATAAACACCACGCCGGTTACAC
>JBAPRX010000194.1:0-2386 GCA_049281335.1 Promineifilaceae bacterium (SeqCode) | reverse complement strand
CCTTGGGGCTGGTTCCAACATAACCGTTCAGGGGTGGAACGTGGGTCAATCCGGCCGATTCCATCGCCCGGAATATGGCATGACCCCGCGCAAAGCCGGTGCTGCCCAGGGCCGGAAAGAATCGCTCTTCCACCAGATAAGAACGCTGGATGGAGGTCGTTTCCTGGGTGAAGATTTGGGGTAAATTGGCGGCCTCGTTTGTCAGATGAAAACGGCCGCCGCCCAACTCAGCCATCTGCCGCAGCCAGGGGACATCGGGGCCGTCGCCAATGCTGACAACCGTAACGGTGACACCTTCGGCCACCAGTCCTTTAATCAACTCCGGCACGCCCTCTTTTTGCTCCGAGTCGGAGCCGTCGGCCAGCAAAATGATGTGCTTGACCTGATTACTACTCTGGGCCAACGCCTCGGCCGCCGCTTCCAGCCCGGTTCGGACGTAAATACCGCCGCCCCCGGCCCCAATCTGGCGGATTTGCTCAATGATTGTATCCCGATCTGCGGCCGAAGCGGGGCCGATGGGGTTGCTGGGCTGGGTGTCCACCGGAATCACTGAAATCTCGTCAAAGTCGTTGAGCAGTTCGACAACCCGCACCGCCCCTTCACCGGCCAGTTGAATTTTGGTCACGCCCCCTTCATTGGCCCCCATACTGCCGGAACGGTCAATGACGATGGCGATGCTGACCGAGGGGAAGCGATCCTGATCCTTAATCTGCATATCAACCGGCAGCGTTTCCTCTAACGGCGTCTTGTAATAACCGCCCATGCCGTAGCTTTCCGGCCCGCCAACAGCGACCAGACCGCCGCCCAGGTCGCGGACGTAACTTTGCAGCAGCTCCATCTTGCGCGGCGTCAAATTCTTGGCGTTGACATTGACCAGCACAACGGTGGCGTAGTTGCTCAATCCGGCCAGGCTTGCCGGTAAATCGGTCGGCGTCACTCGATCCACTTCCAGCCCCGTTGCCTCCAGGGCCAATTGCAGTTGGGGAGATTCGTCAGGAAGGGGGTTGCCGTTGTCGTCCAATTCGCCGTCGCTGGCAACGAGCAGCACGCGGGGCGGGCCGACGATTTCGGTAAAAGCAGCTAACTGGTTGTTCTGATAGTAGGTGTCATCCAGGGGGGCCATTTGCACCACATAACGAGCGAACTCCTGAGTGGTGGCGCGGAGCGAAATCGAAAAATTATTAACGCCCTGGTGCAGTTGGACGGCGTTTTCGTAGACAACTGTCCCCCCGGACAAAACGCGGATACCTGCCGCCATATCGGCCGTACTTTCGGCCGTTATATCAATATTAAACGCCTCCCCTTCGCTGACGCGGGCCGGGGCGTCCACGTTGGTCAGCAGCGCCTCGACCGCGCCTGCCGGTGGCGTCAGCGGCATAACATCTATCTGCACGCCGGAAACGGCCGCAAGTTGGGCTGCTTCGGTTGTGTTGCCCAGGGTGGCAACGCCATCGCTGACCAGCACAATTCGCCTGGCGCTGCCCGCCGGGAAAAGGGCCAGCCCCAGCCGGATCGCCTCGGCTATGTCAGTATGGAGCGTTTGGGGGACAGATGTGACCGGGGCCAGTTCGGCCAGGCCGCTCATCGGCCGTTCGACCAGGGCATTCGAGCCAAAGACAATAACGGCCGCCTGATCATTCGGCCCCAACTGCTCAATCGCATCCCGCACCAGGCTTTCGGCCTGTTCCGCCTGCTGCGGCTGGATCGAATCGGAGCCATCCACCAGGAAAACAACCGCCAGATCATCGGCGGCCCGAACCAACTGGCTGCCCGCCAGACTCAAAATGAGCAGGGCAATAATCAACAGCCGCAGCCCCAGGCTGATCCGATCCCGCCTGCGGCTGGCCTTGGAACGCGGCCGTCCCAACCAGACGAAGTAGGGAATAACCAGGATGAGGAGGAAGGCTAATGGAGCGGTAAAGTTCATCCAGGTATCATAACATACTGCCCACACAGGGGCTGTACTTATCTAATCCTCTTCTAAAGCCGCCGGGATGTAAATAGAGAAGGTGCTGCCCGCCCCATGTTTGCTGCTGACATCTATCCGCCCCCCGTTTGCCTGGACAATAAAGCGGGTCAGAACCAGCCCCATGCCCAAAACTCGGCCGTTTTCCACACCCTTCATATCCGGCTTCGGAAGGCCATCCCAAACCGACTCCAGGCGGTCGGCCGGAATCCCCACCCCATTATCAATCACATCAACGGCCACTTCCAGGCCATCGCTGCTGCACTCAACCCGAACCTGTCCCCCAATCTTGTTAAACTTAATGGCATTGTGAAGCAAATGCTGCACCGCCTCAATCAGCTTCTCCTGGTCGCCATAAGCCGGGCGCAGATTGCCGATGACGGCCAGTTCCACCTGCACTCGCCGGGCTTTCGCCATTGC
>JBAPRX010000193.1:0-3437 GCA_049281335.1 Promineifilaceae bacterium (SeqCode) | reverse complement strand
ACATTGTCGCCCGGCATAACCATCTCAACACCTTCCGGCAGCGTGATGGCGCCGGTCACATCCATCGTTCGAATGTAGAACTGTGGACGGTATCCCTGGAAGAAAGCCTTGTGACGACCGCCTTCATCCTTGCGTAAGACGTAAACCTCACCCATGAACTCGGTATGGGGGGTGATAGATTTGGGAGCAGCCAACACCTGACCACGCTCAATCTCTTCCCGCTTAATGCCTCGCAGCAGCAGCCCGGCATTGTCGCCAGCCTCTACCTTGTCCAATGTCTTGTGGAACATCTCCATCGAGGTCACGACCACCTTGCGGATGTCTTCCCGCAAGCCCACAATCTCGACTTCGCTGTTCGGGGTCAATGTCCCACGCTCAACACGACCGGTGACAACTGTCCCCCGTCCCTGAATCGTGAACACATCTTCCACCGGCATCAGAAACGGCCGATCTGTCTCGCGTACCGGCTGCGGAATGTACTCATCCACAACCCGCATCAACTCCCATATCGCCGCATAGTCCTCATTGTCCGGGTCGGTGCTTTCCGACTCCAACGCCTGCAAGGCGCTGCCTCGCACAATCGGCGTCTCGTCCCCTGGAAAGTCGTAGCTGTCCAACAGCTCTCGCAGTTCCAACTCGACCAACTCCAACAACTCTTCGTCGTCCATCATGTCGCATTTGTTCAGAAAGACCACCATCGATGGCACTTCCACCTGCTTGGCCAGCAATACATGCTCTCTCGTCTGCGGCATCGGCCCATCCGGCGCTGCTACCACCAGAATCGCGCCGTCCATCTGCGCCGCCCCGGTGATCATGTTCTTGATGTAGTCCCGGTGGCCGGGGCAGTCTACGTGCGCATAGTGCCGGTGTTCCGTCTCGTATTCGACGTGGGAAATGGCTATGGTGATGCCTCGTTCCCGTTCTTCCGGTGCGTTGTCAATCTGGTCGAATGCCGAAAAATCGGCCAACCCTTTCAATGACAAGGTTTTGGTTATGGCTGCCGTCAGGGTCGTTTTCCCATGATCGATATGCCCGATGGTCCCAATATTCAAATGTGGCTTATCTCGTGTAAATTTTTCCTTGCCCATAGTTTCCCTTCCTTACTTGTTCTCTGTTAACTATGTAAAACAAACGCTACCGGCCGCCTCGGATAACTGTATCTGCAATATCTTGTGTTACCGGTGCGTAATGATCAAATTCCATCGTGAACGTACCCCGTCCCTGGGTCATCGAACGAAGGGTTGTCGCATAACCGAACATTTCAGCCAGCGGCGTTTTCGCCCTGATAGACTGAACACCATCGGTCCGCATTTCCATGCCCTCAATCATGCCCCGGCGGGCGGAGAGATTCCCAATAACGTCCCCGGTGTAATCATCCGGGGTAACGACCTCAACGTCCATGATTGGCTCCAACAAAACAGGCCGACCTTTCTGAGCGCCATCTTTGAGCGCCATTGAGCCGGCAATTTTGAAAGCCATTTCCGAGGAGTCCACTTCGTGATAAGAGCCGTCATAAAGCTCAACTTTAATGTCCACCATAGGATAACCAGCCAAAACGCCGGTTCCCATTGCTTCTTTGATGCCATCTTCGGTCGGCCGAATATATTCCTTCGGAATAATGCCGCCGATGATTTTGTTTTCAAAGATAAGGCCAGAACCAGGTTCCAACGGTTCCATTCGCAGGATGACATGACCATATTGACCACGACCACCACTCTGGCGAACAAAACGTCCTTCCGCCTTTTCAACAGAACGGGTTATTGTTTCGCGGTAAGCAACACGCGGTCTACCAACATTGGCAGCAACCTTGAATTCCCGCAGCATCCGGTCAACAAGAACTTCCAGGTGCAACTCACCCATACCATATAGAACTGTCTGACCGGTCTGTTCATCAACTCGCACCTGGAAAGTGGGGTCTTCCTCAGATAGCGCTTTGAGAGCCAGACCCATCTTATCCTGATCGAGATTCGTCTTAGGTTCAATTGCCAGCGAAATAACCGGTTCTGGAAACTCAATAGACTCCAAAACAATCGGGGATTCGCGGGTGGTGAGGGTATCGCCGGTAAAGGTGTCTTTCAACCCCAACGTGGCGGCAATATCACCAGCATGAACTTCTGTCAGGTCTTCGCGATGGTCGGCGTGCATTCTAAGAACACGGCCGATACGCTCCTTGCGCTCTTTGGTCGCGTTCTGGATATTAGAACCGGCCCGAAGAACACCAGAGTACACCCGAAAGTAAGCCAGTCGGCCGACATATGGGTCCGTAACGATCTTAAAGACCAGCGCTGACATCGGTTCATCATCGCTAGGCGCTCTCATTTCCACCTCACCCGTTACAGGATGGACGCCCGATATAGGCGGAACATCCTTGGGAGAAGGCAGATAATAAACAACAGCATCCAAAACCCGTTGAATTCCCTTGTTACGCAGAGCCGAGCCACACATAACCGGAGTCACTATACCCGCAATGGTTGCCTGTCGCAGCGCCTGCCGTAGCTCTTCAACCGTGATTTCTTCGCCTTCCAGATAACGTGTCATCAGCTCATCATCAGTTTCAATGATGAGTTCCATAATTTCCTGCCGAGCTTTCTCGACATCTTCAGCAACTTCATCAGGAATATCAACGATGACAGCTTTCGAGCCTAAATCTTCCTCTTGCCAGATGGCAGCTTCCATTGTTAACAAATCCACAATGCCCCGGAAGTCAGATTCACGGCCGATAGGCCACTGAATAGGCAGGGGATTGGCTTTCAAACGATCCCGGATCATATCCATAGTTCGTTGAAAATCAGCGCCAACACGATCCATTTTGTTGACAAAACAGATACGGGGGACTTTGTACTGATCAGCCTGACGCCAGACTGTTTCTGATTGCGGTTCTACCCCGGCAACGGCATCAAACACAACAACGCCACCGTCCAGAACCCGCAGACTACGCTGCACTTCGGCCGTAAAATCAATGTGGCCGGGTGTGTCAATAATGTTGACCTGGTGATCCATCCAGTAGGTCGTGGTAGCGGCAGAAGTAATCGTAATGCCGCGTTCCTGCTCCTGAACCATGTGGTCCATCGTAGCAGTTCCCTCATGGACTTCACCCATACGGTGAATCCGGCCGGTGTAGTATAAAATTCGCTCTGTGGTCGTAGTCTTACCGGCATCAATATGGGCAATGATGCCGATGTTACGAACCTTCTCTACCTCAAAATTTGGCATGATGTCTCTGGACTATTGGTTGGTCAGGCTTATTTGATGTCAAAAACCAACGAATCAACAAGCTAACCGCAGGTTAGCCAATAATCCAATTAACCTTCTTTTTAATAACGGTAATGTGCAAAAGCACGATTTGCTTCTGCCATCCGGTGGGTATCGTCTTTCCGTTTAACGGCCGAACCCTGACCATTGGCAGCATCCATAAATTCGGCCGCCAGCTTCTCAGC
>JBAPRX010000192.1:0-3254 GCA_049281335.1 Promineifilaceae bacterium (SeqCode) | reverse complement strand
TCTGGAAAACCATCTCCGTTTACGTCTCCAGCCCCGGAGGCGAAGAATAGCCCAAATACACCGGCTGTTGGTTTGGGGGTGAGTGTAAAGACCAGAGAGCCATCAGCGCCAGAGTAAACAAAAGCCCGGCCACCCCCGCCGGTTCCAACGACAGGCGCACCAACTGCACCAACGACGACATCTGGCACACCATCACCGGTCACATCCCCCACTTTTCCGGCGGCCGTTCCTAGAAAATAGCCTGCTGCGAGTCCATCCTGCATCCAGAGGACAGAGCCATCTTGTCCCGAAAAGGCGTACACTCGACCAGCATTTGCCCCATTATACCCGGCCCGGTTTGCTCCTACCAGGAAGTCATCGAAACTGTCGCCGTTCAAATCGCCTGCGGCCGAAACGCTTGCGCCAAAACGGTCGCCCGGCGTGCCAGGAATGTCATACAAAATGGAATGGTCAGCCCCGGAAAAGACAACGGCCCGGCCTGTGAAAGACTGGGGAGCGCCTGGTGAACCGGTTCCACCTGCAATGTAGTCTGGTACACCATCATTATTGACATCTCCGGCCGTTGTTGCGCTGAAGCCTAACTGTTCAAAATCGTTGCCTGCAAAAGCGTTCAACAACGCGCCGTCGCTGCCTGAATAGACGTAAATCTTGCCAGAAGTGGTTGTACCGGGGGCGCTGTGGAAGGGGGCGCTCAGAATCACATCGTTCACGCCATCACCTGTGATATCGCCCAAATTCTCGCCCACCCAGCCAAAGGCGTCGCCAACTCCCTCCCCGGTAAAAGTTAGCAAGACGTTGGCGTCTTCTTCCTGAATTGGTCCATCTCCATAAACGGCCGCAACGGCCGTTAAACTGATTAAAGCCACAGTTAATAAGGCAGCTCGAATGACATGCCTCTTCCTGATTTGCATTGTTGGTATCCTCCGTGAATGAATGATTAGTGGGGATTCTTGGGGGTGGGGGGAGCGTAATTCGTAATCAGTTGAATGCCTGGTATTTTGGAAATAGATGCCAGGCATCAAAGTTGTATCTATTCAGGTGACAGGGACGCTGTGACAGTGACGCTGCCAGTGGTGTTTACGAATTACGCTTTCCACCTTGCGGTTCTAACATGCCCAAGAACCAGATTTGTTGGGGTTAGGATACCGGTTGGCAGCGGTTCAGGCTGTCAAAATCTTGCTCATTTCACGGATTCGGCCGATTGTGACCCTTTCCCGAAGGGTTGATGGCGGCGCTCCAAACGTCTGTCGGAACGCTTTTGTAAAGTGGCTGTGGCTGGCATAACCAAGCCCGATCCCGATGTCGGTCAGGGAAACGTCGGGTTCGGCGACGAATTCAAGGGATGCTTTCAAACGTACCTGGTTTAGATAGTGGTGAAGGGTGTTGCCGGTATATTGACGAAACACGCGGCAGAGATGGAAGGCAGAGCTATAAGTCGCCTGGGCAATTTCGTCAATTGTTAGTGGTTCGTTGAAGTGGGTGGCAATGAAGGCTTTAGCAGCATGAACAAGGTCGGCATGAGCCTGGCGTGTGTCTGGACGGGTAACGGGCAGAGATTTGTTGAGATGGTAGGTATTGCGCAAAACCCGTTCAAGCACCAGTAACATTGTCTCTTCTACAAAGAGAACATCAGGACTGAGGGTTTGGCAGACATGCTCAAAAGCAAGGCGTTGAAGCAGATAGGTATCTGAGTCAGTTGGGCCATGTGTGAAACAGAATGGGTTGTTCCATCGTTCATCTACCGTTGGGTCAAACGGCCGCATTGCTTCTACGATTACCTTGGGATGGTAACTAAACCAGTCACACAAATCCCCCCGGTCCGATAACTTGGTGCGAGAATATATTTGACCCTGATTATATAGCATCACTACATTGGGGTCGGCCACTACCGGCCGTTTTCCCTCATGTTGAATCTTGACGCTCGTTCGGGGAAAAACCAGTAGATGCCGCTGTGCTGGGCCACTGTCTTGAAATGAAGGCGACCAGGTTGGGCAGCGAAAAAGACCTATTTCCAGCAGTGGGCTGGAGAAAACAACATTTCTGTCTGAAATGCTACCTGGGAGATGGCGGTTTTTTAGCAAACTCATCGTATCCCATTATAACAAAGGGGTAATTTAAGTGTCAATAAAGGGTCATTACAGAGTCATTAACATTATTGTATTGGGGCTGATCTTTATATTTACATGGGCTTGCCCCAACTCCGTCAGACAATGTACCGATAGATGTGAGTTTCTGCTGCCAATCATATGACATATTGCACTTTAGATTAGAACTTGACTGGCCTACGATCTAGAATAAGCTTAAAATGATAGTAAAAGGGTGAAAAATGACAACTGAAATGTGGGTGACGGTCGAAGAAAAGCACTGTGAATTAATTGGATTGGATGTTGCTTTGGCAGAACAAAGAGTTTTTCCGGGCGAGCATATTCCAGATATGGAAGGTTATCGGGTGCTTAGATGTCGTTGTACGGCCGATGTTGCCTGCAATCTGGCTGGTATTCAATGTCAATGGGCCTATACCAACCCAACCATTGACCAATTCCATGTGAGAGCGTAACCCAAACGCTAAGAAAAGGAGTACAAAATGAAAGTAGTAATTGATCGCGATTTGTGTGACGCGAGTTTGCCGTTTTGCCAGCGGTGTTCGGCCGCATTCATTCGTTATCCAGAAGGAACCGACCGTTTGTGCATCAAAGAAGTCGTTGATGATGGGCGGGAAACCCTGACCCTACACATGAAGTCAGACGGCCGTGAATGGGAAGTAGAATTAACGGATGAACAGAAAGAACTGGCAGGTATAGAAGGTTGGGAAGTCTTAGCTGACTTTGACCCAGCCCTGTTCCGAACCGGCGCAATGAAACGCTGGCGCGAGATTCGCATGTTGCCAAACGAATAGAAAACAAGAAAATTTTGACATCAATAAGATGAGACACCGCTTCGACGGTGTCTTTTGCTTTGGTAGACTCTAAAACGGGCTATGTGGAGTCGGGAATATGATTTGATATACTTGTTTGGGTAGCGCCATCACGATGAATGAAAACTATTGACATAATGCGACCTTTGTGCCTTTGCGTGAAATCTATTTTTTGGAAAAGATAGGATTGGTCATTGAAATCGGCCCCTGATATTCAACCGAATCTCAACAGAATAATTGGTCTGTTGATAATCTTTCTCCTGAGTGCTTGTGGTTTAGAGGCTTCCCCTGAAAGTACAGTTGAGCAGGTCGTTATTACATCAGAGCCAACCTTTACAAG
>JBAPRX010000191.1:0-34806 GCA_049281335.1 Promineifilaceae bacterium (SeqCode) | reverse complement strand
TCGACCGACCAGGAAACCCAGCCACTCTCCCTCTACATTAAACATATTTCCTGTTTCATAGACAGCCACCCACGCGCCATTTGATTGGTAAATTGGAATCATAATCCTTCTTTTCTTCGCCACTTCTCGTCTTTGGAAATCGGCATTATTGTTGGGAATCCGATTTCAATCACTTTCTATTAGTCTGGCATTATAGTGTTGGAAGATAAGCAGGGCAAGATTTATACCCTATCTTAGAGAAGCATCCGGTATATCCCCAACAACTGCCCTGCCGCTTTCTTCCAGGTAAATTTGCGGGCCTGAAGAAAACCTGCCGCCACCATTCTGGCCCGTTGGGAATCGTTGGCCAGCAGACCATTCATTGTCTGCGACCAGGCAGCCTGATCCTGCGGCGGAAGTTGAACGGCCGCTTCTCCCACCACCTCTGGCAAACAAGAAGCATTCGACGTCAGAACCGGGACCCCGCAGGCCATCGCCTCCAATAAAGGCAGGCCGAAGCCTTCATATAGACTTGGGAAGGCCATCAGCGACGCCTCGCTGTAAAGTGCAGGCAAATCATCATCGGCCACAAAGCCGATAAATTTGACCCGCCCTGCCAGACCTTGCTTATCTACCTCGGCCAGCATCTCCTCATACAGCCAACCCTTCCCTCCGGCTATGATCAGGTTGTGGGGATGCTTCTCCGCCACCGGCTTAAAAGCCTTGATCAACATCTGAAAGTTCTTGCGCGGCTGGAGTGTGCTGACGCTAACCAGATAGGGCGCACGGCCCAGTTCATACTTTTGGCGAACGGCCGCTAACTGCCGTTTCTCCGTGATGGGCTTGAAACGGCCGCTCACCCCACTATACAAAACTGTCACCTTATCCGCCGCCACCTGCCAGATAGTCATCAAATCATCTTTAGTAGCCTGAGAATCGGCCAGAATATGGGTGGCCCGCGCCACCGACCAAGGAACGACGTTGTTCAAGTATGCGACCAGGGCCGGGGTAAAGGTGTCGGGATAATGGACGAAAGAAAGATCGTGAACGGTTAAAATCGTCGGGATACGGCCACTTACCGGCGGCAGTACAAAATCAGGGGAATGAAAGAGATCAAGCGGCCCGGTCAACAATTGCACCGGAAGCGGCAGCCGCAGGCGGTACCACAGACGGTAAAGCCAGCGATCACTCAGCGGCGCTTGATGGTAGCGAATATGCTCCCCTTCCGGCACCGGATTGGGAACCGACAGCGTTTCCGGTTGTTTGGCGGAAAAGAGATGGTAATCATTCTCCTTGTCCACTCTGACAAGTGCATGAATTAATTCTCGCGTGTAACGGCCGATTCCCCCACCTTGCGTAACTGCTGATGTTATATCAACCCCAATCCGCATGGCAGATTACCTGGTTGTAACGCTGTTCTCGCCATCCCCGACCGCCACATTGCTGTAGGTCCAGTAGCGATTGATAAAGAAATTCCAGAACAATACCACAATCGTTGCCACGATTTTAGCGGGCATATACCCACTTATCGATTCCGGCACAAAGGTCAGTTGCGCCAACGCGTGATTAAAGGGAGATTGTAGAAGCGCCAGGATGAGATTATTCAATGCCAGACCGGTGATGCTTACCAGAATAAATTGGGGAAGCTGTACGCGCTTGCGCTTTTCCCGCGACTCAGGATAGGTCCAATAACGATTAAAGCTGAAATTACTGACCACCGCCAGACTGAACGAGATGGTATTGGAAAAAATCAAGCCAACAGTGGCCGAAAAAGGCGTTGCATTTTCCACAATTTGAGGCAACTTGACCACTTCGACCAACAGGGTAAGTATTCCGAAGTCAATAATAAATCCAAGCGTGCCAACAGTTAAAAACTTGACAAAACGTTCAGCCTCTTTGGGATGCATACCCAAAATTCGGCTGGCAAGGTTAGCCAGAAAACCAATCATTTTCCCTCATCCAATATCTGCTGAAGCCCTAATATCGCTCCCAGAAAAACATACAGATTATTAACATAAAGTTTATCAACAAGGTGATGAACAGACAACGTAACCCAAACTGCCAGCAGCCCCAAAGCAATACCACGCCGGGGCCAATCTAATTTGCGCACCAACACGGCCGCCTGCCACACAATCACACCCCACAAGAAAAGATAGACAACCAGCCCCGGAACCCCGGTTTCGGCCAGAATATTCAAATAATAATTATGGGCATGTCCCAATGGGAAAGGCCAGTTAATCAGCGCATAGTCTCCATAAGCGGGTTCATAGTTCCCAAAGCCAACCCCGGTCCAGAGATTGTCTTTCGCCATATCCAACGCCGCCTGCCAGTGGGCCAGCCGCTCAAGAACGGCGTAATTGGCGTCGTTAATATCCACCCCACGTACATCCCCAAAGCTCAAGTCATCCTGAAAGCTGTTAATCCGGGCTGAAATAGAGGCGGGAATCAGACCGAACTGGTTGCCCACCAGGAATAATCCGCCCCCCACAACGATGAGCAGCAACCCAATCCATCGTCGCCGGGGAAAGAACAAGGCCAATGTCGTCATCCCCGCCCCAAAGCCCAACCACGCTCCCCGGCTCCAGGAAAAAACCAACGCAGCGATTAAAGCGGCCGAACAACCACCAACAAACAACAACCACCACACCTTTGGGGGCGTACCCACGTGGTCGCCCTGATGTGCTCCCCTGCCAGGGCCAACCCCTACCAACACCAAAATCCTTTGAACGAATTCCAGATTTTGAATGCGGGGCATCAACAGCCCCAGCAAAACCCCGATTCCAAGACAGGCCGCCATACTCATGTAACCGCCAAAAGGATTCGGCTGTTCAAAAGTGCCATATGCCCGGTAAAAGCCGCCCAAAATCTCAAAATGTTCCGGCCCATCTCCGCGCAGACCAAACTGCCAGATACCCATCAACGCCTGGCTCAACCCGGCCAGCAGCAGCATAAAGACCACCCCTTGAACAGTTGCCAAGCGTCCGAGCAGGGATTGACGGCTTCCATTAGCAACACGGCAGTCTTCCTGCTGCTGATCGGCAACCATATCCACCACAATCCACATCACCAGCAAAATCTCAACCCACTTAAAGACCTCTTTCACCCCAAAGAGCGAGGATGGCGCATATAAGACTGTCACTGAGGTCAGGCCGATGAAAAGCAGGAGTGGCAGGTTCAACCGGGTACGGGGCAGAACAATTCGGCGTTTGGTGATGCTGCGAGCCAGCCAAACTGCCACCGTCAGTAGAAAAACAATCTGGCCGCTGTCCAGCAGCAAATTACCCAAATAAAGGCTTTCTACCGCCCCAAACGGGCCAACGATCAGCCCCACCAACAGGCCGAACAACGGCTGTATGAATATCAACAGCAGAACGGCCGCCCCAACCACCACCGCTCCCCCCACTTTCAGCGGCAAAAAAGCCAGAACAAGCCCAACCAGCAAAGCGGCCGTAATCGCCCAGATGGCAAATCCACCGTTCGCAAACCGACCGGAGCCAATTCGCCCATTGATGGGTAATAACTTTTGTCCAAAAGGATAATTCAATCGCCGTTCTCTTTACATAGCAGTCAACTTGATCAAGCACAAAAACTATATTTCTTGATCGAGTTGATCGAGTTGATCAACTTGAATGAAGTTGCCGGAACAAATCTTGTCCCCGGACTCTATAATATTCTGCCCTTGAAATACTCAATGGTCTGGGCCAACCCGTCTGCAAGTTTTACCTTTGGTTCCCAGCCCAATTTTTCTCGCGCTTTGGTAATATCCGGTCGGCGCACTTTGGGATCATCCGTCGTCCGATCATCTTCCGGCTCAATATGAACAATCTTTGACGAACTGCCCGTTAGCTCAACCACCGCTTCGGCAAACTCCAAAATCGTCATCTCAAACGGGTTGCCAATATTAACCGGCTCCGTCTCATCCGAATGAAGCAAGCGGTAAATGCCTTCCACCAGATCACTGTAATACTGGAAAGAACGGGTCTGGCTGCCGTCTCCATAAACGGTCAGCGGCTGACCTAGCAGCGCCTGATGAATAAAGTTGGGAACAACTCGGCCGTCACTCAAACGCATTCTCGGCCCATAGGTATTAAAGATACGGACAATGCGCGTCTCCAGCCCATGATATCGTTGGTAAGCCATTGTCATCGCTTCTGCAAAACGTTTGGCCTCATCATAAACCCCACGCGGGCCAATTGGGTTGACATGTCCCCAATACGTCTCCGGCTGCGGATTAACCTGCGGATCGCCATAGACCTCTGATGTAGAAGCCAGCAGGAAACGAGCGCCCTTCGCCTTCGCCAGTCCAATCGCATTCAACGTCCCCAGCGACCCTACCTTCAAAGTGTGAATCGGGTGTTCCAGATAATCATTCGGACTCGCCGGAGAGGCAAAGTGCAGAACCGCATCAATCGGCCCTTCGAGGTAAATATAATTAATGACATTATGCTTCACAAACGTAAATCGCTCGTTGCCCATGAGGTGAGCGATATTGGCCGTATTCCCCGTTATCAGGTTGTCCATTACCACAACCGTATGACCCTCTGCCAAAAAGCGGTCAGAAAGGTGCGATCCTAAGAATCCGGCTCCCCCGGTTATTAATACTCTCATTGGTAATAACTCCTCATCAATAATAAGTGCGAACCTCTTTGAATCAGTTCAAAGGCGTTGGGAATTGTATCTTAGGCAAGTTGACCCTCCAAACCTCGACCTCTCACGAATTGCCTACGAACAACCGTCGTTTTGAACCAGGTTTGGCGTGCATTCCACCCCATAGTATACTCACCCACACATTTGGCAATGGCCAATAAGGAGTATTTTATATGAGTTCCAGTAAGGTATTGGAAGCGGATTCTTCGCTGCCACCTGCTCAACACGAGCGTCGAAAGGCGGATCACATCCGAATCAATGTCGAGGAAGATGTCCGCTTCAAAAAATTAACCAGCGGCCTTGAAAACTATTTCTTCATGCACCAGGCACTACCCGAAATTGATCTGGCTACCGTTAACACAACCACAACCCTCTTTGGCAAAAAGCTGCAAACCCCATTACTCATCTCTTCAATGACGGGTGGAACGGCCGAAGCCCACGAGATTAACCGCACTCTGGCAACCGCCGCCCAAGAAGTGGGCATGGCAATGGGTCTTGGCTCCATGCGGGCTGCTATCGAAGACCCCTCCCTGTCTTACACCTATCACGTTCGGGATGTAGCGCCTGACGTCCCTCTCTTCGCCAATCTCGGCGCTGTCCAATTCAACTACGGCTACGGCCTGTCCCAATGTCAGCGTGCCGTTGACATGTGCGAGGCTGATGCGCTCATTCTGCATTTCAACGCCCTTCAAGAAGCGGTCCAGCCGGAAGGAGACGGTGACTTTTCCGGCCTGTTGAAGAAAGTCGAAGCGGTCTGCCGCGACCTGCCCGTTCCGGTCATTGCCAAAGAAGTTGGTTGGGGCTTTGCCGAAGAGACAGCCCGGCGGCTGGCTGAAGCCGGGGTTGCTGCCATTGACGTGGCCGGAGCCGGTGGCACCTCCTGGAGCCAGGTTGAAATGCACCGCGCCCCTACGCCCCGGCTGGCACGAGTGGCCGGTGCCTTCATTGATTGGGGTATTCCAACGGCCGTTTCCATTCAATACTGCCATCGAGCCGCCCCGGAACTGCCGGTCTTTGCCAGCGGTGGCATCCGCAATGGTATTGACGTTGCCAAATGTATCGCGCTTGGCGCTTCTATCGTTGGTTTTGCCGGAGATTTTCTCCGGGCGGCCGTTAACGACGGCGTCGGCGGCGTTGTCGAAACCGCCGGGGCCATCACCGACGAACTGCGCGTATCCATGTTTTGCAGTGGTGCGTCCGATTTAGAGACTCTGGCAAATACCAAACTCCACACACATTTTTAGAACGTAAAACGTAATGCGTAAAATTTGTTACGGCTATTTAAGCGATTAATAAACCATGTCTAATACCATCCTAAATACCCTTTCTGAAGAAATGATCCCGGCGGTAGAAGCTGAAATGCGGCTTGTTTTGGAGGTCGAGCAATCGGCCAGCGACCGCTTTTGGGGCATGATGCACTACCATATGGGTTGGGCTGAAGCTTCCCTGGAACCGGCCAACCACAAAAGTGGCAAGCGGATACGGCCGCTCATCTGCCTGCTGGCCTGTATGGCATCCGGCGGCGACTGGCGGCAGGCGGTCCCCGCAGGCGCAGCCATCGAACTGCTGCACAACTTCACCCTCATTCATGATGACATCCAGGACAACAGCCCCACTCGCCGGGGACGGCCGACTCTCTGGAAAATTTGGGGGCTGGAGCAGGCTATTAACAGTGGAGATGCCATGTTTGCCCTATCTCATATGGCAATGGCCCGCCTGATCGAGCTGGACATTCCTGCTCCCATTGTGGTTCAGGCGCTGCGTCGTCTTGATGAAACCTGCCTAGAACTAACAAACGGTCAGTACAATGATATGCGCTTCGAGCAGGAGGAAAGCGTCACCGTAGAGGAATATCTGGAGATGATCAACGGCAAAACGGCCGCTCTCCTGTCGCTCTCCACTGAATTAGGGGCGCTTATTGCCGGAAAAGATGAAGAAACCGTTGCCCATTATGCCGCCTTTGGTCGGGAGTTGGGGCTGGCGTTCCAGGTGCGGGATGATATTCTTGGCATTTGGGGGGATGAATCTCTTATTGGGAAATCGGCCGCAACGGACATAGAGACACGCAAGAAAAGCCTTCCCGTTCTCTATGGCCTGGAAAAAAGCGACGCCTTAAGACAATTGTACGGCCGATCCGAAAACGGCGACGGCTTTGTCGAAGAAGCTATTGGCTTGCTTGATGAGGTTGGCGCACAGCAGTTTACCCATAAACATGAGAAAGCCTACTCTCGAAGCGCCCTTGATCACCTGGAAGCGGTCAACCCTCAGGGCGAAGGGGCCGAAGCGATTCACCAATTGGTTGCCCTGCTTCTTAACCGTGAATCATAAACGGGGTTATTCTAGTCGAGGGAGACACATTTAGAACCCCATATGTGGTTTGGTAAAAAAATAAGAAATATTTAAGGTGTGGAAGGTGAGCAAGATGTGGAAGGTGAGCAAGTTTGTGAGAGTTTTCCCTTTGCGCATCTTGGTTTTATAGAGGTGGATAAGGGGATGGCGTGTCGTTTCAGGGGGCTGCTTTTTTGTTTTGGTACTTTGTACCAGTTATTTTGGGGTTCTTATGTTGATAATTCACGGATTATTAACGGCCGGCATTCGGAGCTGGTGAAATGGAGTAAGTTCGGGAAGCCATATATGGGGTATTTCTAATTCTGACTCATCTGCCACACGAGGTAATTTATTTTCTTATATTTAAGTATTGACTTAATTAAGTATTTACTTTATAATATAAGTATGGATAAATTTGATGCCCTTGCAGACGCTAATAGGCGCAAGATTATCGAAATACTGGCAAAGCACGGCGAACTGCCTGCGTCAGATATTTACGAACATTTTGACGTCAGCCCCCAGGCTGTTTCCCAACATCTAAAAGTTCTGCGGCAGGCCAAGCTGGTTCGGGTCGAAAAACGCGCCCAACAGCGCATTTACCAGATCAATTCGGCCGCTATGCTCGAACTCGAAGAGTGGGCCAGGCAATTGCGGCAGCTTTGGGACCAGCGTTTCGATGCATTGGATAAGCTATTACAGAGAGAACTCAACAAGGAGAACAAAAATGAGCAAGAATAATCTGGTTATTGAGCGGGAAAAATTGTCTTTCTCGATGTCGCGGGTCTTTAATGCTCCCCGTGATCTAGTATGGAACGTCGTAACCGATCCGGCCCTCATTCCAGAATGGTGGGGACGAAGACACTCAACAACCATCGTAGCAAAAATGGATTTCAAAGTCGGTGGTGGGTGGCGGTATATTGAAAGAGATACTGAAGGGAATGAACATCCCTTCAAGGGTATTTACAAAGAAATTGACCCACCCCACCGACTGGTTTATACCTTTGAATACGAGCCGTTTGCGGGCCATGTTTCCACAGATACCATCACGCTGAAAGAACTACCCGATGGCAAAACCAAGCTTTTAACAACCACCACGTTTGACACGCTGGAAGACCTTGAAGGAATGATTCAGTCAGGTATGGAAGATGGCGCTACCGAAACCTGGGATCAGTTGGAAGAACTGCTGGAGAAAGTTGTTGCTCAGACCGTTTGATTTAATTGCGTCATATAGCGACTGATAGCAGCAAATCACTATAACGCATCTTTTTCTATTCAGTACTACACTGTTAATTAAGTAATCCCAACCTCCCGGAAGTTGTTTATGAGCAATGATTTAGTGGAAGAAACTTCCGGGAGGTTTTAAGTTATTTTGTTAACAATGTAATTACCCTCCCCCAAAAATAAAAAAAGGAGATTGGTCATTCAAACCAATCTCCTTTCACATTAATTAAGCGTTACAACTGTGCATTTAGTCAGTCGGTTGGGCCTCTTTGGAGACTTCCGCTGCCTGGGCAGCCAGGGCATCTTCCAAGATGCGCTCGTCGGTATTGTCATCAATGAGAAGACTGGAGAAGTCAACTTCTTGTTCCTCTTCAATCTCTTCCGCCAACGCTTCGGCCGCTTCTTGCTCAGCGATACGATCCTGACGGACCTTATAGCCGGTTCCAGCAGGGATCAGCTTGCCAATGATGACGTTTTCCTTTAGACCCAGCAGTTCATCTTCCTTACCAGCAATTGCTGCTCCGGCAAGGACGCGAATCGTATGCTGGAATGAACTGGCCGACAGGAAGCTCTCGGTGTTCAACGATGCTTTGGTAATACCCAAGAGAACGGGTTCGGCACGGGCAGGTTGACCACCTTCGGCCACAACTTCCCTGTTTTCTTCCTGGAAGATCGTGCTTTCAACCAGTTCGCCAGGCAGCATCTCGGTGTCACCAGAAGCAGTGATAATGACTTTGCTCAACATCTTGCGAATGATTGTTTCAAAGTGCTTGTCGTTGATGTTCTGACCCTGTGGCCGATATACCTTCTGGACTTCGCGCAGTAGATATTGGGTAACGGCATCACGGCCGAGAATTTCCAGAATACGATGCGGGTTCTTTGACCCTTCCGTAATCTGCCCACCGGCCTCAATATAGTCGCCCTCATCAGGTTCGATACGGGTTCCGGCCGGAATTTCGTAATCACGTTCGTCCTGGCTTTCCCAAACGACACGAATTAACCCATCCTCGACAACGGCCCGGCCTGCATGGCGAGAAGTAATGACCTCTTCTTCCGTTTCGGCAAGAATATCACCGGTTTTAACCTTGTCCTGGTCTTTAACGTTGACCTTCCAGCCTTCGGGAACTTTGTGTTCG
Source organism: Promineifilaceae bacterium (SeqCode) (assembly GCA_049281335.1). Classification (GTDB taxonomy): domain Bacteria; phylum Chloroflexota; class Anaerolineae; order Promineifilales; family Promineifilaceae; genus JAKEFB01. Next base: position 25,495 of record JBAPRX010000191.1, on the reverse strand, counting down.
TCCTCGACCAGCTTGCTATCGGTGACAAAGACGTGACGAACGCCTTCAATGACCCGAATCTCGACCCGGCCGCTAATTTCAGTCATGACAGCCTCGCCCTTCGGACGCTGCCGCGCTTCAAACAATTCTTCAACGCGGGGCAAACCCTGGGTGATGTCACCACTAGCCTGAGCCGTACCACCGGTGTGGAAGGTACGCAGCGTCAACTGAGTACCCGGCTCACCAATGGATTGAGCTGCCACGATACCTACGGCCGTACCCAACTCAACCTCTTTACCGCGAGCGAGGTCAATACCATAACATTTGGCACAAATGCCCTGACGCAGTTCACAGGTCATGGGGGAGAAGACGTAAAGTTCTTCAACGCCTGTTGCGTCAACTGCGTCGGCTAATTCTTCGGTATACAACTCACCGGCGTGGATAATCACTTCACCTGTCTTCGGATCGGTGATGTCTTCGGCCGAATAACGGCCGTAAACTCGTTCGGAGAGCGTCTGCTTACTACCGAAATTATCACTGCGACGGACCCAAATACCTTTATCCGTTCCGCAATCTTCAGCCAGAACAATCACATCCTGGGCTACATCCACCAGACGGCGGGTTAGATAACCAGCATCGGCCGTTCGCAGGGCCGTGTCAGCCAGACCTTTCCGCGCCCCATGTGTGGAGATGAAGTATTCCAGGGCGGTAAGACCCTGACGGAAGTTTGAAGAAATCGGAACCGGGATGATTCGACCTTGTGGGTCGGCCATCAGACCACGCATACCCGCTAACTGGGTGATGGGGCCGAAGCCGCCTTTGGTGGAGCCAGAGAGGGCCATCACTGTAACCGGCCCGTCTTCAATCATCGCATTCCGAACGGCTTTCTCAACCTTCTCTTTTGCATCAGTCCAATTTTCAATCGTCCGTTGATATTGTTCGTCTTCCGTCAGCAAACCACGACGATATTGACGATCAATTTGATCTACCCGCTGGCGGGCCTCATCCAAAATGGTTTCGCGTTCTTCCGGGATTGCCAGATCAGAGACCGCAATCGTGACGCCAGAACGGGTTGCAAAGCGGAAACCCAGGTCTTTAATTTTGTCAGCCATCTCAATCGTGACCTCATCACCTAGCCGGCGATAGACACGATTAATCAGTTCGTTAATTGATCCTTTGTCCAACGCCTCATTGACGAAGCGCATCTGCTTCGGCATAGCCCGGTTAAACATAACCCGGCCCGGCGATGTCTCGATGATACGGAGACGCGGGGTGTTGTCGTCGTAACGACGGCCGTTGTCGTCAAAGTAGGTCTTGATTTGCAGCTTGATCTTGGCGTGAATATCTACGTAATCGAGATCATAAGCTCGCTCAACCTCATCCAGAGAGCTGTAATATTTGCCTTCGCCTTTACGGCCGTCATACATCACAGTCAGATAGTAGACGCCCAAAACCATATCCTTAGACGGGCCAATAATTGGATGGCCGTCGGCCGGTTTTAACAGGTTGCGGGTGGCCATCATATGGCTGATAGCTTCATCAACCGCCTTCTGCGAAAGCGGGACGTGAACGGCCATCTGGTCGCCGTCAAAGTCGGCGTTGAAGGCTGCACAAACCAGAGGATGCAGTTGAATTGCTTTTCCTTCGACCAGGGTCGGCATGAACGCCTGAATACCGAGGCGGTGCAAGGTTGGCGCACGGTTCAGCAGAATCGGCCGTCCTTCGATGACCTCTTCCAAAACCTCCCATACTTCGGGTGGCTGGCGTTCAATCACACGCTTGGCGCCTTTGATGTTGCTGGCGTGACCATATTCAACCAGCTTGCTAATGACGAAGGGCCGGAACAGTTCCAGGGCCATTGTCTTCGGCAAGCCACATTGGCCCATCTTCAATTTGGGACCGACCACAATAACTGAACGGCCGGAGTAGTCAACACGCTTACCAAGCAGGTTGCGGCGGAAGCGTCCTTTCTTACCTTTGAGCATGTCGGACAGTGATTTCAACTCCCGGCGACCGCGACGGCTCAGAGCCTTGCCTCGCTGGCTGTTGTCAATCAGGCTGTCTACTGCTTCCTGAAGCATACGCTTCTCATTACGGACGATAACATCCGGCGCACCTAACTCTAACAGCCGCTTGAGACGGTTATTACGGTTAATCACGCGCCGGTACAGGTCATTCAGGTCGGAAGTGGCAAAACGGCCGCCATCCAACTGCACCATCGGCCGTAAATCTGGTGGAATTACGGGCAGAACGGTTAAGATCATCCATTCTGGCCGGTTGCCACTGGTACGCAGCGCTTCAACAACTTGCAGTCGTTTCGTGGCTCGCTTCTGACCCTGTTTTGAACGGGTCGTCCGAACCTCACGCCACAAATCCCTGGACAGTTTATCCAGGTCCATATTCTTTAGAATCTCATAGAAGGCTTCAGCGCCCATATCGGCCCGGAAAACATTCCCGAACTTGCTCTTCATATCCCGATATTCGGTTTCATTGAGGAAGTTCATCTGCTCCAGGGCTTCCAGGTGATCCCGGTTGGTCTGAGCCTGTTGGCGCAGCCGAGCCAGGCGAGCGCCGATCTGATCCTGCATCTCTTCACCGGCAGCACTTACCTCGTGACGCAGTTCTTCAATATCTTTTTCTAATTTGGCAATGTCTGTCTGCTGTTCTTCTTCCAGATCTTTTTGCTGTTCGGTGATTCGTTCGGAAGTTGTCTCCTGAACCATGACGATGTGTTCACGGCCGATTGTTTCCCCTTTCTTGGCAATAACTGTATCTCCAAGAACAATCTTTTCACCGGCTGCGTCACCCATCAGGTTTTCGAGCCGTTTTTCAATAAGCTGCGCCTCGCGCACAACTGCGTCGGTTGCCGTTGACAAACGTTCATCAAAGGAGTCTTTCAACTCCGTCAGTTTTTCTTCCAGTCCAGAGATATGATCCCGTACTTCCTGGGTAGAGTCGTTGACCTGACCTTGCATCTCGTCGTAAAGCTGCATCTCAGCTTCTTCGAGTTCTTCTTCAAGGCGTTTCAAGGCACGCTGGCGAGCATCCTCATCAACGTGGGTAATCACATATTGGGCAAAATACAGAACCCGATCCAGGTTCCGGCGGGAAATGTTCAGGAGCAAACCAAGATAGCTGGGAACTCGTCGGGTATACCAGACGTGAGCAACCGGGGCGGCCAGATCAATATGACCTAACCGTTCGCGGCGCACGGCCGCACGGGTTATCTCAACCCCGCACTTATCACAGACGATACCTTTGTATCGAACGTTTTTGTATTTACCACAATAACATTGCCAATCCCGTTGGGGGCCAAAAATGGCTTCACAAAAGAGTCCATCTTTCTCCGGGCGCAAGCGCCGGTAGTTGATTGTTTCCGGCTTTGTTACTTCACCATAGGACCAGGAACGAATTTGTTCCGGCGATGCCAAACTTATACGTAATGAGCGGAATTCTGTTGCTTCCACTAGGTTAAGACCTCCCTAAAGCTCCAGACAATATAAATATAAAACGAACTGTCGGTAAACACGGAAAAAGAGCGTCTGGACCTTATGGCCAGCGCTCTGATTACATTGTACAAAATAATTTAGATTCCCGTCACCGTCTATCTATTCTATCGGTGATCTTCTATATGTCAAGGAATTAATATTAGAAGAGAATTGGAAAAAGTATCATAAAATGTAAGTTTTGGCAAATATTGCTTCGTTTTCTCAGATGCCAGGCACTTCATTTGACTATTGGTGGATACCATTTGGTTTAATAAGTGCCTGGCATCTAGCAACTCAGGAGGGTGTGATCACGCTCCCGCAAAATTCACATTTGACACTGGTTACCCCACGCGGCGGCGGTGGAACGGCGGCAAAACAGTTGGGGCACTGAGCCGGGAAAGAGCCGGAAAGTGCCTGTGCTTCTTCTATGTCATCCAGATATTCTTCGTCACGGTCATCATCAATCTCGCCGGTTTGAACGCGCTTGATATAACCGGCCCAATCTGAAGAATCCTGTCCTTTGAGATGAAAACGCGCTCTGGAAACGGGCGCATCGGCCGAACAGACCAGTTCTAAAATATCATCCTTCCCCATCCCCATGAAGCCCCCTTCTTCGCTGTGCTGCACGGAGTCAATATTGTGGATGTCAATGTCCAGTTCTAACTTTTGAACCATCTCTGAATCGGCTTTGAATATGCCGAACCGTTTCTTGGTGACAACTTCTTCCTTTTGTTCAAAAAGCAAACGCTGATCGGTCAGGTATAAAACGCCTTTTGGCCCTTCTTTTCCATCCTTCTGCCAGATGGTCTCAACGGCGGCAATTGGCCCTTCCGCTTCCCGGAGGCGAATCTCAGGCGCTTCATCTAATTGATCCATAATCCAGTCTACATGGCGCAGTTCATTCTCTATTCCGTACAGTTCCCTTTCGAGATCATCGTACATTCCACGCACGGCACTTTTCGCCGCACTGACTTTGCTTTGCATGGCGCTAACGGCCGTTTTAGCGGCCGAAATAGCTGCGACCGACCCGCCGCTCATCAAAGTAATCTTTCGCTCCACCCCATCCAGTTCTCGATCTAGTCTGGGAACCTGTTTATTTAGTTCAGCCTCGACCTTGGGCATTAACTCATCCCATTTTTCATCCAGGGCTGCCAAACGGTCGCCCAGTTGACCGGAATGTACATAGCCTCTTCGACGCAAAGCATCCAGGTCTAACGGCATCTTGGTCAGCTTCGTTTCAATTTCGCCAACCGCGTCATAAATATCGCTCAGTTGTCCATCTCGCTCAAGAGCCGTGTAGTCACGGTTGATCTGATCGATCTCTGCCTGAGTTTCAGGAGAAATTTCAACCTTTCGCGGGGTGGGCGCTGGTCGAGCCGCAGGAGCAGCGGGTTTTCGGGCTGCCGGGCGCGTCACGACACGTGCCTGACGTTTGGTCCGGTTTGCCAGGCGCCTGCGGGCTGCTGCGCGACCGGCGACAGCTCCCCGAACTCGTCGCTGTTGTCTTTTGTCGTCCAATGTCATTGATTACCTCCCATAAGAGTTAGCAGATTGCGGTAAAGAATAAATGGTTCTTATCAGGTCGGTCGCCCAACCCGGTGGCGCAGGTACGCCTCCATGAAGTCATCCAAACGGCCGTCTAACACGGCCTGAGTATTCCCGGTTTCGTAATTGGTGCGATGGTCCTTGACCATTTTATAGGGGTGCAATACATAAGAACGAATCTGGTTGCCCCATTCGGCATTCACATCTTCGCCCTTTAAGGCAGCCATCTCCTCATTTTGTTTGCGGCGCTCCATATCAAACAACTGTGATTTGAGAATCTTCATCGCCGTTTCCATATTTTGAGTCAATGATCGTTGATTCTGGCATGAAACCACAATACCGGTGGGTAGATGTGTGATGCGGATAGCTGTCTCATTTTTCTGAACGTGCTGGCCGCCCGCGCCGCTGGCTCGGAACCGGTCAATCCGCAGGTCTTTCTCGTCAACCGAAATTTCAATATCCTCCGCCACATCGGGCCACACTTCGACTTTTGCGAAGGAAGTATGGCGGCGGCTGGAGGAGTCATAAGGCGAAATTCTCACCAGCCGGTGAACGCCTCGCTCGGATTTCAAGTTGCCATAGGCATAATCACCTTCGATAGACATGAGGGTGCTTTTTATGCCTGCCTCATCACCCGGACTTTCGTCCAATATTTCTACTTTGTAATCACTCGCTTCGGCCCAACGAATAAACATTCGCTGTAACATCTGCGCCCAATCCTGGGCTTCTGTCCCACCGGCCCCGGCATGGATTGCCAGAATGGCCGGTTCGTCATCGTACTGTCCCGAAAACAAAGCCCGGAACTCCAGTTTGCCAACTGCTTTTTCAAGCACTTCAACTTCCCGATCCAGGTCGTCCTGTAATTCCTCATCCTCCAGGGCTGCCAGTTCGGCCGTATCGCCTAATCTGTGATTAACCCTTTCCCAAACGGAAACTTCATCGCGTAGTCGGGTCAGTTCCTTCATAACGACTTGCGCTTCTTGAGAATCGTCCCAAAAATCTGGCTTAATCGTTACTTTTTCCAGTTCTCCTATTTTTTCAAGTTTAGCAGGGACGTCAAAGACGCCTCCGCAAATGGTCTACCGTATTTTGTAATTCTTGTAGTCTGGTAATAATTGCTTCCATTGTGTTGTGATTTCTCCTGCATAATGAGTTGGTGGTTAATAGTTGGTTTGTTGATTAAGTTGATTATACCAACTCAGTCAACTTTAACTTTCTTCAAATAGGCCGTTTACAAAGCTGTCCGCATCGAAAGGAGCCAGGTCGGCAATGCCTTCCCCGGTTCCGATAAAACGAACGGGTAAACCTAAGTCTTGATAAATGGCAAAAACCATGCCGCCTTTGGCCGTGCTGTCAAGTTTGGTCAGGATGACACCGGTCACATTGACCGACTCCTTAAATTTAGCGGCCTGGATCAGGGCGTTTTGACCGGTAGGCGCATCCAGAACCAACAAGACATCGTGGGGAGCTGCATGAACGCTTTTCCGGCAAGTGCTAACTACCTTCTCCAGTTCCCGCATCAGGTTGAATTTGGTATGCAACCGACCAGCCGTATCAACAAATAACAGATCGAATCCCCTGGCTCGGCTGGCCCGGATACCATCATAGGCGACTGCCGCCGGGTCGCCACCGGGCTGCCCGGCAATGACCGGCACATCAGCCCGCTCACCCCATATTTTTAGCTGGTCAATAGCCGCTGCCCGGAAAGTATCTCCGGCAGCCAGTATCACCTTGCGACCCTTGTTCTGGTAATAGTTAGCCAGCTTGCCGATTGTCGTCGTTTTTCCCGAACCGTTGACGCCAACAACGAGAACAACTGTCAGTTGGCGCGGCTCTTCCAACTCAAAGACAGGCGCTCCGGCCGTTAACATCGTCCGCATCTCTTCTTTCATTACCCGCAATAAATCATCGGTCTGAAAGAGTCCTTCCTGACTGACTCGTTCGCGCATTGATTCGACTAATCCCAGCGCGGTCTGAACGCCCATGTCAGCCTGAATTAACAGCGCTTCCAGGTCTTCCCAGGTTTCTTCCGTAATTTCTCCCATCCCCAGGACATTAACAATCTGTCCGAAAACCGACCGACGGGTTCGGCTTAATGATTCACGTATACTTTTGAACAAATGGTTGTCTCGCTTAGATGATATAGATGGTTTGGATTTGGCGGAAAATTTAGGTTTGTAATGCGTAAAATGTAAAACGTGATGAGTCAGGATCAGTCATTACGTATTATGTCTTACGCTTTTTTGTTATTGATTCTCGAATGAAAAATTGTTGTTTGTGCTATGGATAAATGTTAGTCGTTTACGACAATTTCGGCAAGTTCGCCCTCGGCTGTTAGCTGCTCCACGCGAAGGGATGCGTTTTCCAGTTGTTCATTGCAAAAAGCCGCCAGCTTTTGCCCCCGTTCAAAAAGAGCCAGCGATTCTTCCAGGGTAAAGTCACCTGCTTCCAGGCTTGCAACCGTCTCTTCCAGGGCGTATAAGGCTTCCTCAAATGTCAGGTTGGTTATCTCATCAGACTTTTTTTTCGACATTATTATTTACTCCATTGGGCGTCGAAGCATCATTTTTTTATGTGGACGAACTGTTAACTGTCACATCAAATTCGCCATCCGTCACCATGACTCGTAAGGTTTCCCCAGACACGACCTCGCCGGTTTGATGCACAACTCGGCCGTCTTCATGGCGAACAATGGCGTAACCGCGTGCCAGCGTTCCATAGGGACTGACAGCCTGCAAGCGGGCCTGGATTATCTCAATTCGGGTATTCAAATAGCTGACCCGTCCTTTCATGGTCCGTTCCAGCCGCTCCGACAGCATATCAACCCGTTGGCGGTTGTTATCCAGGGATTTGCCAGGACTCAGGTGGCTCATGGAACGGGTTAACATCTCAACCTCGCGCCGTCCTTCGGCCAGGACAGCCAGCATCTCGGCCGTTAAAGTATTCCGAAGTCCCTGCAAATAGCCACTCACCTCGTCAATATCCGGCACGGCCAACTCGGCCGCCGCTGAGGGGGTCGGTGCGCGTAAATCGGCTACAAAATCGGAAATAGTAAAATCCGTTTCATGCCCGACTCCGGTTATGATTGGGTGGCGGGCGGCGAAAATTGCCCTGGCAACGCCTTCGTCGTTGAAAGCCCACAAATCTTCAATTGAGCCGCCCCCTCTGGCAACGAGTATGGTGTCAATGTCATTTCGGCCGTCCAGCCATTCAATCGCCCTGACAATTTGGGTTGGCGCTTCTTTGCCTTGAACCAGCGTTGGGGCAATGAGAACCAATACAAGGGGCCAGCGACGGCGCAAAACATTGAGAATGTCCCTCAAAGCGGCCGCATCGGCCGAAGTCACAATCCCCAGTTTTTGAGGGAATTTTGGGATTGGCTTCTTGAACTCGGCGTCAAATAACCCTTCCTCGGTCAGCTTTTCCTTTAACTGCTCGAAGGCAACGGCCAGGCCGCCCCGCCCTGCCGGGTCGAGTGATTCGGCATAAAGCTGGTAAGCGCCACCTGCTTCGTAGACTGAGATTCGGCCGTATGCAATTACTGCATCGCCATCTCGTGGTTGGAATCGCAGCCGTTCGGCCGAAGAACGCCACATCACACATTTTAACTGTGCCTTATCATCTTTAAGGGTAAAGTAGAGATGACCGGAACGAGCCTGGGTGAAATTTGAAATTTCACCGGCAACCAGAACATCCTGCAACCGGTAATCTATCTCAAACAGTTCTCGTATGTAGCCAGTTAACTGTGTAACCGTCCAGGTGTGATTCTCTAAAGCCGTTCCGAACATATGCTCTAATTTTACGGCGACTTCCCTAATAGAGCAACCGTTGGTGGCATCCTCTATATGGGCATGATAAAATTCACTTTATTGTTTACTTATTATTGACTACTTTGTGGAGGTGAAACCTGGAAGGATTAGAATTAGCCCATATTTTAGTGGACACCATTTTAGACAAAAAGGGGAGCGATATTCTTTTGCTTGATTTGCGGGATGAAGCCATTTTTACAGACTACTTTCTGATTTGCAGCGGCGATAGCAAACGCCAACTCAAATCACTGGCCGATAGTATCTCCCAGGAAGCAAAAAATAAAGGTGATGTCAAACCCTGGGGACAAGAGGGCGAGCCGGAAGATGGCTGGGTACTGATTGATTATGGCGATTTAGTTGTCCATCTCTTCAATCCCGATACCCGAAATTATTATGATTTGGAAGACTTGTGGCAAAATGCCCACATTGTCCTGAGGATGCAATAAAAGAGCGCCATTTTTGATTAATGGCGCTCCTTTGAATTAGTTAACAGTTAAAAGTAAACAGTCTGTCCCGGTTTACCACTCACTGATTACTCTTTTATCCAGGGGTCCGAATTCCGATTCCAGGATACCAGTTCCCCCTCGTCGAAAAACAGAGACACTTCTTTCGCCCCGTTTTCAGGGCTGTCCGAGCCGTGAACGAGATTTCGGCCGATTTCTATTCCAAAGTCGCCCCGAATCGTTCCGGGAGCCGCAGCAACCGGGTTGGTTGCTCCCATTGTTGACCTGGCGGCGGCAATCGCGCCATTTCCTTCCCAGGCCATCGCAACGACCGGCCCGGAAGTGATGTAGGAAACGAGGCCATCGTAAAATGGCTTGCCTTTATGAACAGCGTAATGTTGGGCTGCCAATGCTTCCGACATCTGGATAAATTTCATGCCGATCAACTTCAAACCACGTGCCTCAAAACGGCCGATAATTTGACCAATCAAGCCGCGCTGGACACCGTCTGGTTTTACCAATATCAAAGTTTTTTCCATCTACTAACTCCAAATTAAAGATTATCTAATGCTTTACGGTAGGTATCAATTGCTTTCTGCAACTGTCCATTCTGCATATAAGCGTCCCCCAACAAGCGGTGCAAGGGCGCCAGGTTTGTATTGCTGGCAGCTGCTGATTCCAAATCAGCAATGACCAACGGCAAACCCTCTCCTGACTGAATAAGCGAATTATATTGGTCAACCGCCGAGCTATAATCTCCACTTTCGAGGGATGAACGCGCCGAATCCAACCGAGACTGGTCAACCAACCCTGAAGCAAACTGTTCAACATCAACAGCTTCCTCCGACGTCACTTCTGGTTCTTCCCAGGAATCGGATTCAAGAAATGCGGTTGGTTCCAGTTCGCGCACCTCTGCCGGAACAGGCTGGTCAAGTTGAGTAATCTCTTCTTCGGCTTCCAGCCAACTGTCAGCGTCTGATTCCCCAATTGAATCCAGCCAACCAAGCTCTTCGAGGCTGCCATCTTCAAGCTGTCCAAATTGAAGCCAGTCAGGAAGAGCGGAAGCCAGTTCTTCATCGGCCAGTTCCTGTTCAGCTTCGGGGGTCAGATCGTCTTCAAGATCGAGGAATCCGTCTGCTTCACTTTCCAGATCATCAAATAATGAGACTTCAGCCGGTTCCTCATAGTCTGGTTCGGGTTCTTCAGCTTCTGTTTCTTCTTCTGCGAATTCGGCGACCGACATTTCTTCGGGTGTTTCTTCAACGGCAACGGGTTCGGGTACTTCCACTTCGGCCGTTACCCCAACCACTGTTTCGGGAATCTCTTCCTCAAAACTTATATCTGGGATTTCTTCAGCCTCGGCCGTTGTATCCCCAAAGGTTATCGCTGCTAACCAGGCCATCGCCTCGTCATCATCTCCCGGCATGTCAATGTCGGACAACTCCGCCAAAGCCATTTCTAGCTCCGGATCATCTTCCGGTTCAGACTCAGCTTCCGGCTCGACCTCTTCCAGGTCAAAGTCTGGCGACTCAGTTTCTACCGGTTCAAAATCAAATGATTCGTCTTCTGCTGGCTCGAAGTCCAACGACTCGGCTTCTACCGGTTCAAACGCTTCAACTTCGCTCTCCTCCGATTCCATGACAATACCGGTGACAGGCGTTGGCATTTCGTCCACCACTTCAATGCTAGGCAGTTCTTCAAACGGCGCACCTTGCTGGGCCGCTAAACGTTCCAACCAGGCCATGGCCTCATCGGGATCATCAGGGACTTCAAACTCCGACGATTCCATTTCTTCTTCAAAATCGGCCGATTCCGGCAGGTCCATCATCGTTGGCATATCTGAGAAATCCAACTCTTCGACCGACTCTGTTTCGGATTCCGCTTCTGAATATTGAGTCATCGTCGGCAGTTCTTCTAAAGGTGTCCCCTGTTGGGCTGCCAGCCGTTCCAACCAGGCCATTGCCTCGTCCGGATCATCCGGCACTTCACTTGAGACTTCATCAACCGGCTCACTCATGAATTCAGAGAAGTCCGGTACTTCTTCCAGGTTTGGCATTTCTTCAAAGTCCGGTCCTTCCTCTAAGCCTGGCATCTCTTCAAAGTCCAGCGTTGATTCAAAGTCGGGTACTTCCTCTAAGTCTGGCATTTCTTCAAAGTCCAGCATTGCTTCAAAGTCCGGTACTTCCTCTAAGTCTGACATTTCTTCCAAATCCGGCACTGCTTCCTCGGAAACAACATCTTCTTCGACGATCTCATCGAGCCAGGAAAGATCGCTCCCTTCCAAGATCGTGTCGTCCTGCTCTTCGTCCCAACTCAATGTTGGCAGTTCTTCTATGGGAGCGCCTTCGCCAGCCGCAATCTGCTCCAACCAACTCAAGTTATCATCTTCCGGTTCATTTGCCGCTTGGGATTGGTCTTCTACCAATGGGGCATCTAACCAATCGGGAAGATCATCACCGGATTGCTCCAGGTTATCCGGTTCGGAATCTTCGGACTCATGTGCCACTATATCAAGGTCTGTTAGATCATCTTCGCCAGACAGGCTCATCCAATCCATGTCTGATGCAGAGGCGACTTCGTTCTTTAACCAATCAGGCAGATCATCCTCAGAGGATAATTCACCATCGGACAACTCATCCTTGAGCCAATTGGGGACATCATCTCCCTCTACGGCCGTTTTCTCTTCGGAAGATTCCTCTTTTTGTAAAGAAGGCAATTCAGCTATATCCGCTCCCTGCGATGCCGCTAGCTCTTCGAGCCATTTCATAGCCTCATCCAAATCTTCAGGGATATCTGGTTTTTTGTTGTCCTGCTCCTCAGAGTTTCCCATCAATATTTCCTCCCTGACCAACTCTTCCTGATCGTCCCCCTCCAGCCAATCGGGAAGCGCGTCCTGGTCAATATCAGTTTTTCCTACAATAAACTCCGGTGACTCTTCCAACCACTCTGGAAGCGCTTCATCGGCTTGTTCTGATTGCTCAAAATCTTGTAACCAATCAGATACACCCGCGACTGCCTCCGCCCCATTGGTTTCATCCTCTATCTCGGCCGATTCCATTGTGGAATCAACTGGTGTATCCTCATCCTCAAGGCTATATTCGGCCTTCAACCAGTCGGGAATATCTTCAGCTTCACTGATGTCCTCGACAACGGCCGTTTCTGCCGCTTCAGATGGTTTCTCTTCTGTGGTCAGCCAGTCAAACGGTTCCTCAAATTCAGTATTGGCCTCATCAACGACCGTTTCAGTCGGTTCCTCAAAATCCTCATCAAAATTAGCGGCCAAGTCTGTCGTTAGCCAGTCAAACGATTCTTCGGCCCCACTTTTGACCTCAGTAACAGGCGTTTCAAATGGTTTCTCAAAATCTTCCTCTAAGCTTGAATCGGAATCTGGAGCCAGCCAGTCAAATGGTTCCTCAGGTTCACCACTATCCTCGGCGACGGCCGATTCAGGCGATTCCTCTGATTCTTCATCAAAGCTCGAACCGAAGTCCATGTTCAGCCAATCCAAGGATTCGTCGGCCCTACTGCCGCTGATGGTAACGGCCGTTTCAGGTGGTTCCTCAAGGTTTTCGTCAGAACTTGAATTGAAGTCGGTATCGAACGGTGTTTCAATATCCGACTCAAACATTTCGTTAGAGACTGGTTCGGTTTCGCTTGTTGGTTCATCCTCCGTTCCGAGAAGCCAGTCTGGAATTTCTTCCCCCGTCAGGCCATATACCGTATCCTCAACGGATAAGTCAGGAAATTCATCCTCCGACGCTGTTTCTTCCTCAGGATTCGTCAGCCAATTCGGCAGTTCTTCCGCTTCGCTCAACAAGGCCTCATCAGACTCGTTTAACCAGTCGGGGAAATCGTCAGCGTCTGCCCCACCCCCATGCATCCACTCTGGAATCTCATCCTCTTCCGTTAATTCACCGGACACTCTTCCACTCCCCAACTCATACTCTTCATCGTCCTCTTCTTGCCAGGCGACAACCGGATTGATAGCATCATTTTCTTGGGAGACATCTCTAATCCAATCAGGTGTCTCGCCCCTTGCAATCGCTGATTCCGGCAGAATTGCATTATCTGCGACCTCCTCGGACTGGCCTTCACTATCCTGAACAGACATATTCCACATGTCGGCTTCGGCTGAAGAAGTGACTTCATTTAGCCAATCAGGAACATCACCCAACGGCTCCTCGCTTGGAGCTTCCTCCTCTGAGAGCCAATCAAACAAACGACTTTCAGTGGCTGAGTCCTCTACCAATTCCTCCCCTTCAATCTCGTTAAAAATATTCGTGGCGCCGCCTTCCTCTGGATTATTTATGGAGTCCCCTTCCGAGACGGCCACTTCTCGGAGCCAGTCCAACATATCTTCATCCGAAGTAGCTGCCTGGGCAAAAACATCCGGGTCAACCTGACCGATTTCATCCAACCAGACTGCTTCTTCGTCTCGCTCTGGTGAATCTCCGAACTCTGTTACCCAGTCGGCGCTGCCACTCAACTCCTGGGCCATCGGTATATAGTCTAACTCCTCAATAAGAACTTCTTCAGGTAAATCAAAGAGGCCGTTTGTTTTGAAAGCACGGCCGACAACACTGTCCGGGTCTAAATGGGCCTTCTCTGGCGACGTTAACATACGAAGCCGTTGCAAATATTCCTGAGCTTCATCACTTCGGCCGGTCATCAGCCAGACCTCGGCCAATATTGCGTTGGCTTTTATGCAATAGGGAGTCTGATCGAGAATATGGAGGCAGACATCCACCACGTCCACCTTCTGATCATCGCGCCACAATGTTTCGGCCAGCAAAGCCTCTAAATCTAGCCGTTTCTCGTTTTGGGATAATATCTGGTGAAGTTCGGCCGCTGCCTGTTGGTATAGATTTCCCCGAAAATACAACCGGGCCAAAGCACCCCGCGTCAGCGTGATCCGTTCGGGCCGTAATCCGTCCCGGTTGGCATAAAGTCCTCGCAGTTCTTCTTGAATCGTCCCATTGTACGGTTCCATCTCAAAAGCGCGTTCAAAATGCCAGATAGCCGGTGCAACTTCCCCTCTTTCTTTATGCGTAATTGCCAATCCTACATGAGAGATAAAATCTTCCGGATCGGCACTCAAAACCCGCTGAAAGATGTCAACGGCGTCATCATACTTTTGCTGCTCCAACAAAGCCTTGCCGTAAACGCGATAGGCTTCGACGTGCCGGGGAAATTGGTTCAATATGTGGCGGCAATGAGCAACGGCTTCAGAGAGCCGGTTTTCTTCTACCAGGACATTAATATGTTGCAAATAGCTATGCAAGGAGATTTGAGCCACGATTCACTTGCCCCTTGTTCCTACTGGGTAAACATAACTAATTATGCGTTTTTTCAATTAAATAAGCAAATGCCGCTGTCGTAAGTCGTGTAGCAGCTGGCTGATGTCCCGACCGACCTCAGGCGCCGGGCCAAGTGGATCTACAATTTCATCACGGCCGAGTAGGGCATAGAGCGTATTTAGAACGCCATGAGACAGGGCCGGGAAATAATATCCTCCCTCCAAAATGAAGAGAACCCGCCCCCCACAAACCGTTTCAGCCATTTCCACAATTTTCCTCACCATCCTGGCATATCCGGTTAAAGAAAGCCCGGTTGTATCGCTTGGCGTCAACGGGTCAGCCCAATGCGCATCGTACCCGGCCGAAACCAGTATCAGGTCTGGATCAAACGACTCCGCCTTCAACCGAATCAACTCCGTGAAAGCCCTCAAATACCCTTCGTCTCCAACCCCAAGTGGCATAGGCACATTCATTGTCGTCCCTACCCCGGAACCGGAGCCTGTCTCATCCACGCCCCCCGTACCCGGATAAAAAAAGCCTGACAAATAGAGATGAAGCGAGATAAACAAAACTTCTGGATCATCATAGAAAATATCCTGCGTCCCGTTCCCGTGATGGACGTCAAAATCAATAATCAACACCCGTTTGGCCCCGTGTACAACTTGTGCCTGACGGGCGGCAACAGCGACGTTGTTAAACAGGCAAAATCCACCAACGCTGTTCCGTTCGGCGTGATGTCCAGGGGGGCGTAATAAAGCCAGCCCCGTCTTGGCCTGGCCGGTCATAATGCTGTCTACGGCTGCTGCCGCACTTCCCGCCGCCAACCGGGCCAAATCATAACTGGATGGTGTGATGTAGGTATCCGCATCCAAACTATGCCAGTTATAGCTGGCTGCCTGGCGCACTAACTCGACCATACTTTTGGTGTGAACCCTGGTTAACTGCTCAATGGAGGCTATCTGGGGCGCAATGGTCAATAAGTCGGCCGTTACCCGATATTTCTCAAGCAAGCGCAGGATCGCTTCAACCCGCCCTGCATTTTCGGGATGGCCTTCTAAGGTATGTTCCTTTGCTGGAACGGAGACGAGGATTGGTTTCACCATTCTTAAATTATACCACTTTTCGGGGCCAACGATGCTGCCTAGAATGTTTGAGATACCTATAAAAAAAGTGCAGCTATTGGCTGCACTTTTCTTTTCTCATTACCTACTTCAGCAAGGCGTTTCTAACGCCCAAAGATCATCACAATAAGGCCAAGTCCATTGTCAAAGGCAACGATCAGCCCGGCAAAGACAACGGAGACCATAGACATTAACTTAATCAGAATATTCAGTGACGGGCCAGAGGTATCTTTGAAGGGGTCGCCAACTGTATCACCGATAACGGCCGCTTTATGGGCCTCTGATCCTTTCCCACCATAATGACCTTCTTCAATGTACTTCTTGGCATTGTCCCAGGCGCCTCCGGCATTGGACATCATGATCGCCAGTGCAAAACCGGCCGTTAACCCGCCAGCCAGCAGTCCTAGCACCCCGGCCACGCCGAAGAAGACACCAACGATTACCGGAACCAAAATCGCCAGAACCGAAGGCACAATCATCTCTTTCTGAGCAGAAGCCGTGCTGATCTCTACGCAACGGGCATAATCGGGCCGTTCTGTACCTTCTAAGATGCCGGGCTTTTCGCGGAACTGGCGACGAACCTCTTCAACCATCCCCCCTGCCGCTCGGCCAACAGCCCGCATGGTCATGGCCGAGAAGTAAAAGGCGGTGGTTGCACCGGCAAAGACCCCAATAAGCACCCCAGGGTTGAGCAAAGTGACATTGTAATAGGTCATGAAGTTTTCCATCGTCATGTGGCTGACCTGAACCAATTGTCCACCAATCTCTAACTGTTCAATTCCGCGCAGTTCACTTAAACCGAGGCGAATTTCTTCCAGGTAGGCGGACAGCAAAGCCAGGGAGGTCAATGCGGCCGAACCGATGGCAAACCCTTTCCCAACGGCAGCCGTCGTATTTCCAACCGCGTCCAGTTGATCCGTTCGTACCCTGACACCAGGGTCTAACCCAGCCATTTCCGCATTACCGCCCGCATTGTCAGCGATTGGGCCATAGGCATCAGTCGCCAGGGTGAAGCCCAGTGTGGACAACATACCAACAGCCGCAATGCCAACACCATACAAACCCATCGAGATGTTGACATCGCCTCCAATGTCGCCTACTGCAAAGTAGCTGATAGCAATGCCAATGATAACGGCAATAACGGGGATACCGGCAGATTCCATACCGACCGCAAGCCCTTCAATCAACAAGGTCGCCGGACTCATAACTGCCTGCTCGGCAATGCCTCGTGTCGGGCCATAAGCATGGGACGTGTAATACTCTGTCGCCTTACCAACGATGATTCCAACCACCAAGCCAGTGATAATGGCAACCCAAACCGCCCACTTGTTGGGCAGATCCAAAATCAGGACAACCGGGATAGAAAGCACAGCAATCCCAAGCGAACTGCCATATAAACCACGACTCAGGGCATTTATAAGCTGTCCCTGATCGGCATCTTCGCTGGAACGAACCAGGAATATTCCCATGATAGACAGCACCACCCCAACAGCGGCAATGACAACCGGTGCGGCAATATAGCGTAATTGTAAGTCCATAACCTGACTGATCGTTGCGCCATCTCCTAACAGAGCCACAGTTCCAGTCGCAACGGCCGCAACGCCCAATGCCGAAGTCGCCAGAATGGAACCGGCGTAGGATTCATAGAGGTCTGCGCCCATACCGGCCACATCACCTACATTATCCCCAACATTGTCGGCAATGGTTGCCGGATTGCGAGGATCATCTTCGGGAATCCCAGCTTCCACTTTTCCAACCAGGTCGGCCCCAACATCGGCCGCCTTGGTATAAATACCGCCGCCGACCCGCGCAAACAACGCCTGGGTTGAAGCGCCCATGCCAAAACTCAACATCGTTGCCGTAATCTGTGGCAGTGGGTTAGCAACGGCCAGAAAATCGAAGACGTTGCCCAATACATAGTAAAGGAGCAGGAACCAGACCGTAATATCCAGCAAGGCAAAGCCAACAACAACCAGCCCCATGACCGCTCCCGCCTTCAAAGCCACCTGCAAGCCCCCATTCAGGCTTTGACTGGCAGCATGAGCCACCCGTGCAGAGGCATTTGTGGCAGTTCGCATCCCAAAGTAGCCACACAGGCCAGAGAAAAAGCCACCGGTTAGAAATGCAACTGGAACTACCGGGTTTTGCAGCCGGGCAAAGGCCAAAATCAAGAAAATAACAAATAGAATACCGAAGACGATTGTTACGACACGATACTGGCGGCTTAGATAAGCCATTGCCCCCTCCCGAACCGCCTGAGCAATTTCCTTCATCCGGTCATTGCCTTCGCTCTGGGCATTAACCTGACGATAAAAATAGTAGGCCATTCCAAGAGCCAGCAATGCCCCTGCCAAGCCTAACCACCAAATAGCAGGGAGCGACGGCCGATCTCCATTTTGGGAAACAGGCAATGCAGCAATACTTAACAGAATATAGTCCATACTGAACTCTCCTCCTCAAGCAATGAATAGGTTACAAAAAAGCCTGGCTGCCTTTTGTGTTAAATTTCCAGGGCGAAACGACAAATCGGCTAGGGACCAGGGCTTTCAAGAATTTCGGGACAAAGAAAAAGCGGGGAAACCCCGCTTTTTCTGTAAACTCGTTGTTTTCCTAAAACAGGAAAGCCGATTGTAACGAATGTCAGAGGTGATGTCAAAAATTAAGGGTTTTCTTCTCGCCGCCACCACAAACCAATCGTCGCCAGGGCTAACAGCAGGATGAGGATCAGGACGAACGGCAGATTGGTTGACGGGTGGATAACACCGGATTGGAGCGTAACGGCCGTTGGCGTCCCCGACTCCACATTTAGTTGAATCGTATCGGTAATGGTATTGCCTAACATATCATTCATTGCCGCCGCCACTGTAACAGTCCCGGTCATCGTCGGCGTCCAGTTCGTAGACCAGGTCGTGTCTGGAAGCATAGCAACAGGTATCGTATCAATAACCGAGCCATTCACACGGACAACAATGCTTGTAATCGAGTCCGTGTCAAAAGCCCCACCGCTAATCGTGATGTTCGACCCCTGTTCCACATTGGACAAGTTGATGGGGTTCAGAATGGCAATGCTGTCTTCGTCCTCGCTAATAACGGCTGGATACACAGTCTGCGTCGTACAATGACCAACCGTATCACAAACTGTAAAGTCCCGGCTGTCTTCATGTCCCGGTACACGACATGTCGCCGTAACTTCGTAGGCCATGCCGTTCTGGGGTAGCAGGCTGTCGTCGTATCGCTGGCTTACCAATTCGTTCTCTCCACAAGGTTGATCGAAACTCGCCTCATCCAAGATAAAATCACTGAATATAAAGGTATACAAGGTCTGGCTGGCGCTGCCACTGCCAATATGTTGGCCGCTGGCAAGAATCTGGGGGGCTTTCGTGTCTAATACACCCCGCCAGACAACCCCTGCCTCATTCACGTTGTCAAAATTATCTGTGCTGCGCAGGTGAATGTTATACAACCCTTCCGTATCGGTCGGAATGGTATAATTCCAGGAGCCGTTGGTGATCGTTGCTGAGTACCAGGCTGGCGAGGCAAAAGGCGTTAAGCCTTCCGAAAAATCTATCGGTTCCAGCCCAATCTCCACACTTTGAATGCCCGACTCGTCCTGTTGGGCCAGGGCATAAATTTCAGCGCTGCTCAACGCCCGATTATAGACGTTCATTTCATCCATCTGACCGCCATATGGTTCGGCCGCACCACCAAAGAACATACCCGCCAGAGGGGTCATAGTATGGTCCAATTCCCCAGCCACATCGTAGCTGCTTACCTCAATACCATTGTGGTAAAGGCGGATGGTCTGCCCGTCATAGCTTCCGGCAATGTGCTGCCATTGGCCCGTTAACAAAATATCAGAAGCTGCTATCTCATAATATATGCTGTCTATGTTGATAAGGAAACGTAAATCTCCTGAAACGCCAATAAATAACCCCGCCGCACCATTCCCCAGTGTGATTATCCTGTCAATGCCATCTAAACTATCCGGTTTTATCCAGCCGCTCAATGTTAGTTGATTATCAAATGGTGTATTCGTCCCGGTGTAAGTGCTTAGGACATCATCCACCCCATCAAAATGGAGTGACCGGCCGAAACGGCCGTTGCTAACGACTGTCGGACAATTAGCACAGTTCAAATGGACCCCATTCTCACTGTCATCATAGAAAATCGTCGCATCGTTCACCTCTTCAAAGGCATAGCTGGCAACCTCTCCACCCCAATCCGCTTGATCACTAACGGCTCCATTTAGCGTCACCGTATCAGAGATAATCAGGTCGTTGATTTCCCATCGGTTGAAGGTCACTCTCGGCGGCCGTTCATCAAAGTGAACCGTGCCGAGAGTCGTCTCGGCCGTATTCCCCACCTTGTCCTCGACGTTAACCGTAATTGTATACGTCCCTTGCGGCCGTGCACCCGTCATCTTGTAATCAATAATCCAGTCAGACCCATTGACCGCTGCCTGCTGTGCCCCTTCCCCGATCAGGCCACCGGCTGCATCAACCAGCGTCACCTGGACCGAATTGGTGACCAGGCCGCTGCCCGCTACAACCGGCGTTATACTCAAATCCGGGTCGCCAATTGTGCCGGTGAGGGCCACAGTCCAGTTTAACCGCTTGTCATCCTGGTCTGTTATGGTCCCCCATTGGCCGGTGTAGTTACCCGACACGGTTGGCGGCGTATCGTCTATGTAGAAGGTATAGACAGCGCTGGTCGCCTCATTGCCAACCGCATCCACTGCCCGGAACTGAACCTGATATTTGCCTTCTCCACCCAATGTCGTGGTATCAAAGAACGGACACCAGGCTGCCCCGTCCGTGCCATTATCCTGACACTGGGGTGCGCCCCACCAGGTAAAGTCAGCCTGGCCAGGCGCTTTCAAACCAAAGTCTAAGAGCGCCACATAAGAGGTCGGATCGGTGGTGGCAACGGCCAGTTGGGTATAACCGTTGGGTCGGTAAGTCGCATCAGACAGAAGTGCAACAATCGGCGCGTCCGTATCAACCGTCAGATAAGAGGTTGTCCGATCCCGGTACCAGCGAATTTCGCGCAGGTAAATGCTGTATAGCTCGGCCTCGGTTAAAGCCCGCCGGTAAGCAACCAGTTCGTCAATCTGGCCGATAAAGTTGGTGCTATAAGGGTGTTTGCCGCCTATTTTAAGGGTGTCGCCGGGATTATCAGGCCAGGTCCCTATATAGGTATCAATGGTAGTCGCATCCAGGCCATCAATATAAACTTTACTTTCCCCAAAACTGCCACCACCATAATTCCACACAGCCACAACATAATGCCAGTGATCGTCATTAACGGCCGTACCAGCTCGCATAAAGTTGCCCTGCGTCGCAAAGGTTGGGTAGCCTGAGCCGTCCAGGTAAAAGGCTTTCTCACCTGGCTCCCAGTTGTTGTCCCCATCATCTTTGATCAGGATACCAACATCGGAAGCAGTCGTCTTGATCCAGGCTGCGATAGTGAAATCGTGATCGTTCAGGTTCAGGGGAACCGTTTCGGTAATGGTAATAAACCCTTCCCCGTCAAAGAGAGCGCCGTTGGCAATACGGCCGCTCGTCCCTGGAGTCGGATTGGGCCGGTAAATGGGCATACTGTCCACTGTCCAGGTCAATTGAATTGAATTACCCCCGGCGCTGAATGTTTGAACGGCCGTACCGGGGTTGGCAACATCCAGATTCACCGTTCCCAGCGTGGTGGGCGTGCCGTTGGCACTTACGCCCACCGAGAGTGACTGTTGGCCGCACAAAATGCCGTCTATGTCAGGCGCGAGACTGTCCCCTGCGATGCGATCCGTTTCATTCAACAGTCGTTCATCATCTAATGCCACAAAGACACTGCTCGGTGTTTCCGCCAGACTGTTAATCGAAAGGCTGTCCAGATTAAGCGCGGCACAAGTCTGGATGGCAGGCTGGCCGACGAATTTGTTCACCGAATTGTCCACGAAAGCAGAGGCATTGCTGTCTTCATCAAACTCAAAGCGCATAACCGGGGCCGATTCCTCATACAATGTCTGGATGTCATTGGCCGATAAAATCGTGCTGTACAGCCGCAAATCATCCATATATCCTTCATACACATCCTGCCCCAACTGGTTATCGGATACGTAATCAGACCCAATCATGAGCCGGTCCAAATCCCCGCCAAAATTAGCAGACAAAGTGCCGCTAACGATCTCGGAACCGTTCACATAGACTCGCGCCAAACCGCTAAAATCCACCGTGACGGCCAGGTGGAACCATTCTTGTTTCGGCAAATCCAGTGGGATAGTTTGATACCCTCCTCTTTCATATAACCGGTTCATATCCAGTTCCCAGGCACGGCCGCAGCTATCTGCACACAGGTTCAATATCGTCCCTTGCTTGCCGTTGAGCCAGGCAGAGAAAGTTCGAACACCCCCAACGCCGGGGAGATTAAAGACATCCAGGGTCAGGTAATCATTCAACCCATCAAAATATGCCGCCCGATCCACCTGGCCTCGCAAACCGGCAGTGGGACAACTGTTACCGGTACAGGTTGCCTCAACATCGTAGGTGTCATTGTCGTAAGTAATCAGGTTTTCAAAGCTGGTGCTGCCCGGGGTGTCCTCAAATGGAAAGAAAGCAACCAGGTTGGCGGCATTGTCATCTATAATGGGATAATCAATGTGGCTTTGCAGCTGTAAAGCTGCTTCGATTTCCTGATCAAACTGATGAAGACTGGTCTGGGCATAGGGGTTGACTTCGGCCGTTCCGCTGACTTCCAAATTCGTTAATGCCGGGGCCGAAAAAGTCTCGAACAAAGCCGGGATGTCAATTGCAGGCCAGGTGCTGTTCATCAACATCTGGACGCCATCCCCGTTAACGGCCGCCGGCAGAATAACCAGTTCATCCATCAAACCGTTGAAGTAACGGTCTGTCTGTACCTTGTGACGGCCGAGCCACATATCACCATTATTGGCCTCCATTGTCCTGGTCGCGCTTCCTTGCAGCAGGCCGTCTAAATAGAGCCGCTCCGTAACGCCGTCAAAGGTAATGGCTGCATGATGCCAGTTGTTGGTTGTTACCCCGGCTGTACTGACGAGCGTGCTGCCCCCCAAATTTGAAGATAGACGGCCGTCCGACAGCAAACTAAGCCAGGTACGGCCGACCCCGTCGCCATCCGTCTGTGCTAAAATAATAGGCTGGTCACTAAGGTCAGAGACATTGAACCAGATAGCGGCTGTAAAGTTTCCGGCGGCCGGATCAAGCACCTTGTCCAATCTCAGATACTCTTCAACGCCGTCAAAGCGAAGACCCTGGTCAAAACGGCCGGAGGCCACCGATGGACAAAGGAAGACATCATCGCAGGACGCTGCCCGAATATCATTAGCCAGGTTATCAAAGCCCGCATCGGCCGAAGGCGGATCAAAGTCAATGCTGGAAACCGCAAAATCGATCGAATCCAGACTTCCGCCAAACGGATTCGTGCCAGCCATCGAATTACCAATCCGGCCTGAACCAATCGTCAAAGCAATATCCCAGGTTGTCGGGTTGGAACAAAGTTTGTAGGTATAGTCGCTATCGAAGACATTATCAAAGTAGATGCGGGAAAGGTAAGTCCAACAACTTCCATAGAACTTGGCATATTGCAGGCGGACTTCCACCCATTGGTTCAGGGGGATTGACCCGCTCGATGTGTGGGTTCCCTCCTCGCGGGTGGCAACAAACTTACCCGCAGGCGTAATGTACATATCCAACACATCCGTCCCACTGGCGGTATCAAAGATATAAGCGTTGCTGGAAGGGTAGGCAGACATTTTGACATAGAAGCTGACGGTCACATTCCCGTCTTCATCGGTGGAAAAACTGCCCGGCTGAGTCAGGTAATCATCCACCCCATCAAAGACTGCGGCTCGGCCGTTGTATCCCCCGCTCGTATCGGTCAGCGCCGGACAGGTCGCGCCGCTGCAAGTTGCATGGTTGGCGTTCAGGCTGTCATAGAAGATAGTGCCGTCATAATCAATCAACTCATCAAACCGGTAAAGGAAGTCGTAGGTGTGGAACTGTGCCGGATTGCCGTTGGTAAATTCGTACTGACCGTTCATGATATGCTGTTTGATCTCATTGTAAGAGATGCCGCCCCCGGAACCATCGTCTGCATCCAGGCTGACAAATTCATCAATACGGCCGTCAAAAGGCGCACTGCCGTCCAGACTGTTGCCGAGCCGTCCATAACCAACGCGCCAGTTGTCCAGAAAGCCGGGGCTGCCGACGTTGTTACCGTTTATATAGAAGCGGAGCGTCTTAATAGAAACATGAACCCATTCGTTGAGGTGACTACTAAAATCATAAGGGGCGGTAAAGATAGGCGTCCCATCTATCTCAATGATGAGTTGTCCAGTATCGTTCAGGATCAGGTCGAAGTCGTTTTCTAGCTCATCGGCCGTATCTATGATTGCGGCCGTTTTTCCCGCAGGTGGCAAGCTGTCAATCCACAGCCAGAAGTGCATATGCCCACCAGTACCCAACGCCGGTAGTTCCGCGTAATCATCTACCCCATCAAAAGCAATCGAACTGCCAAACTTGCCGGGAGTTCCCGCAGCGGGACAGCTTCCGTTATCCAGACAGGCAATGCTGTTCTCCTCTCCTTTCTCATTATGGAAGAAAGAACGCTTCTGATCCGGTTCAAAGCTGAATGCAGCAGCAGGGCGGGGAATCTCCGGCTCAACATAGCCGGTGTCTGCCAGCAAGAAGCCGCTTGTCGTCGTGGCGGAGGTATTAGTGACCGTTGCCCGGTAAGTCAGTTCAGTGCCGGGAGCCAGAATGAGGTCGTTGGGATTGTAACGGCCGTTCATCAACGCCTGAACTTCATTGCCCGATAATGCCCGATCCAACACCGTCACCTCATCCATCTGCCCATGAAAATAGCCGCCAAACCCTTTGTTCACCCCAATTAACATTGTTCCATCGCTGGCGGGAGGCGCGGCTGTGGCCGAACTCAAAACCTGCCCATCCAGATAAAGGGTCACAGTAATGCCATTGGACGTTACGGCTGCATGATGCCATTCGTCAGTCGTGATGGTCTCAAAGTTAGGATTCGCGCCTAAAGCCGTTCCCAACCGACCACCGGCACTGATATCCAGCCAGGTTCGCCCGGTTCCGCTGCCATTATTCTGCTGCAAAAGCGTAAAACCACTGCCATAATCAGCAATATTGAACCAAAGTGCGGCCGTAAAGCTGTCTATGCCGGGGTTGACCAGGGAAGGAGCGGAGAGGTAATCATTCACACCATCAAAGTTAAGCCCATGCTGGTATCGGCCGTTCACTTCGGCCACGGGGCAGGTTTCGGTCGCCCGGTCACAGGTCGCATTATGGCCCGCCCCGGAACTGTCGAAGAAGAGATCGGCCCCAGACGATTCCTCAAACCGATTCAACAGCACCATATGGCTATTTTCCACCACCTCCAAATTGTTAAACTGTACCAGGCCGGAAACGTCATTGGGATCTGATGTTACTTGCGGGTGGAATCCAAAGATAAACTCATCCAGGTCTTTCATGTTATCCCCATCTGCATCCGGGGAATTGGGGTCGGACCAGACGCGAGTCAAATACGGTTGGTCATAATTCTTATAAACAACCAGCCAGCCTGTTACCGTCTCAATGTAATCATTCAGCCCATCACTGTCGCTGTCGGCCGAAAAGGGATTGGTCTTATAGTTCAATTCCTGAGCATCATTCAGCCCATCATGATCCGGGTCTGCGTCAGTTGGGTCAAGGCCATAGATTGTTTCATAGTAGTCGGAAAGGCCATCTCCGTCGCCATCTGAATATTCATTGGCCGGGTCCGTTC